>URFU01000047.1 GCA_900547125.1 uncultured Collinsella sp. | reverse complement strand
CTCGGAACAGGCGGCAACGCACTCGTCGCAGATAAAGATGTTGGTAGGGCCCTTTACAAGGCGGCGAACCTGCCCCTGCTCTTTTCCGCAGAAGGAGCAGCGAATGGGGTTGCCGTTCTCGTCGAAGTTGTCCTGCATGTTACCGGCCATTCTAGGCGTCCTTCGCGGCGAGGTCGCGCGAGGTGACGATACGGTCGATCAGGCCGTAGTCGAGGGCCTCGGCAGCGGTCAGATAGTTGTCGCGCTCGGTATCGGCCTGGACCTTCTCGATGGGCTGGCCCGACGCGTCGGACAGGATCTGGTTGAGCTCGCGGCGGGTCTTCTTGATCTCCTCGGCCACGATCTCGATCTCGGTCTGCTGGCCCTGGGCACCGCCGCTGGGCTGGTGAATCATAACCTTGGAGTGCGGCAGGCAGAAGCGCTTGCCCTTGGCGCCGGCCGAAAGCAGCACGGCGGCCATAGACGCGGCCATACCGACGCAGATGGTGGAGACCTGCGGCTTAATGAAGTTCATAGTGTCAAGAATCGCCAGACCAGAGTAGACCTCGCCACCGGGCGAATTGATGTAGAGCGAGATATCCTTCTCGGCATCTTGGCTCTCAAGATGCAGCAGCTGGGCAACGACCAGGTTGGCGCTGACGGAGTTGATCTCCTCGCCCAAGAAGATGATGCGGTCGTTGAGCAGGCGCGAATAGATATCGTAGCTGCGCTCGCCGCGCGGCGTCTGCTCGATAACGTATGGCACGAGGGCGGAATCGAACTTAGCGATCATACGCATCTCCATTTCTCTCTTGCGGACCAAATTGGTTCTAGATAAACGTACGGTGCCCGCATGCTATGCATTGGCTGGCACCGTACGAAGCAACCGGATAACCGGTGTATAACTTTACCCCATCACGGGCGCACGCATGCGCTCGCGGGCAAGGTGGCGAGAATTACTCGGCGTCCTTGGCGGTCTCGTCGACCTCGGTCACCTTAGCGTTCTCGACCAGGTGGTCGACGGCCTTGGAGCGACGGATGGACTCACGGACGGCAGGCATGCGGCCGTCGGCGATGAACTCAGCCTTGGAAGCCTCGACGTCCTTGACGCCGGCCTTCTCGAACTCGGCGTTGATGTCGTCCTCGGTGACCTCGATCTTGAGCTCGCGGGCGAGGGCGTCGAGAGCCAGGGACTCACGGGCGACGTCGTTGGCCTGCTTGTGCAGGTCGCCGATGAACTGCTCCATGGTCAGGCCGGAAGCGGGCAGCCAGGTGTCCAGCGTCATGCCGCGGGCAGCGAGGTTGGACAGGAAGTTCTGGCCAAGCTCCTCAAAGACGGACTGCTCGTAGTCGGCGTCCATCTCGTCGAGCTGCAGGCGCTCGGCGAGAGCGGAGACGCAACGGTTCTCCTTCTCGGCCGGGAGGCGGGAAGCCTTGTCCTGCTCGATCTCGATCTTGATAGCGTCGCGCATAGCGTCAATGCTGTCGAAGCCAAAGTCGGACTTGACAAGCTCGTCGGTGAGCTCGGGGGTGTTGCGGACCTTGATGCCCTTGACGGTGACCTCGACGGTGTGGGTCTCGGCCTCCTCGCCCTCCTCGACCTCGTCGGTCCAGGTGACGGTCTTGACGTCGTCAACGTTGGCACCGATCAGGGCCTCGTTGAACTCCTTGGGGTTGCTGTCGCTACCGGCGATGAGCATGCGGCCCTCGGCGGCAAAGTTGTCGGCGTTCTCGACGGCCTTGAGGGCGACGGTGACGTAGTCCTCGGCCTCGACGGCGCGACCCTCGACGTCCTCGAAGGTGGCACGGTAGTTGAGAAGCATCTCGACCTGGTTGTTGATCTCGGACTCGGTGACCTCCGCGGGGGGCATCTCGATCTCGACAGCGTCGAAGGAGGAGAGCTCAGCGGCGGGACGCAGGGAGAACTCGACGGTGTAGGTGTAGTCCTCGTGATCCTTGGCGAGGTCGAGCTCCTTGTTGTCACCGTTCTTGGTGGGGACGATGTCCAGCTCGTTGTGGACGGCGGGCTCGTTGGCGGCGATCAGGTCGTTGGTGGCCTGAGCGAGGGTAGCCTCGGCGCCAAGAGCGGAGTCGATGACCGGACGGGGGGCCTTACCGGCGCGGAAGCCCGGGAAGCGGTACTTCTTGGCGGTGTCCTTGTAGGCCTTCTTGATCGCGGCGTCGACGTCGGCGGCCGGGATGGTGACCGTAGCGGTGAGCTTGGCGTCCTTGACGTCAGAAGCGGTGATGTTCAACACGTTCCTCCTCATACTGCCCAGCTTATCTGAGGTGCTGGTACCTTTATGCAACAAGCGTCGCGAGGGCATAAGCCGACGCGGGTGCGTTGGTGCGGGCGAAAGGACTCGAACCTTCACGGGAATCCCACCAGAACCTAAATCTGGCGCGTCTGCCAATTCCGCCACGCCCGCATGAGCGCACAGACTAGGAATGATAGCAGATACGAACGGCAAGCGCACGCACACGTTTTACAGGCTCACGACCTCACCATGAGTGCAAAAGGCGGGGCGAGTTGCCCCGCCCCGCCAATTACGACTTGTTCGCTGACCCGCTACTCCCCCAGCAGGGCCTTCTCGGGCGTGATGGGCAGCGAGCGAACCTGATGTCCGGTGGCGTGTGCCACGGCCGAGGCCACGGCGGCGAGCGGCGTGTTGATGACGACCTCGCCGATCGACTTGGCGCCAAACGGGCCCGTCGGCTCGTAGCTCGGCTCAAAGGCCACGCGAATGCTGCCGATATCCAGGCGCGTGGGCAGCTTGTAGCTCATAAAGTTGCCGGTGCGCAGACGGCCGCGGTCATCATGCTCGACGATCTCGTAGAGAGCGTGGCCGATACCCTGGGCAATGCCGCCCTCGGCCTGGACACGCGCGAGCGCCTCGTTGATCACGGTGCCGCAGTCAACGGCCGCCGCATAGTCCACCACAGTCACCTTGCCGGTAGCCTTGTCGACCTCGACCTCGGCAATGCCGGCCATAAACGGCGGGGGCGAAACGGGCAGGCAGGCAGAGGCGTGCGACGTGAGCGCGTCGCCGCCCGCGATGTTCTTGACGCACAGGTTGGCAAAGTCGCGCAGCGTGAGGTAGCGATTCTGCTCGCGCGCGACACGCTCGTCGGACAGGCGCACGTATTGGCCATCGAAGACCACGTCGGCGGCGTCCACGACCCACATCTGGGCGGCCTTGGCGCAGATCTTCTCGCGCAGCTCGGTCGCGGCGTTCTTGGCGGCAAGACCCGTCACGTACGTACCCGAGCTCGCGTACGAGCCGGCGTCAAACGGCGACACATCGGTGTCCACGCCGCGCACCACGATCATCGAACTCTCCACGCCCAGCTCCTCGGCGGCAATCTGCGCCAGGATTGTATCGACGCCCATGCCGTTATCGGTGGCGCCGGTGCCGATGGTAATGAAGCCGTCCTCTTCCAGGCGCATGTCGATGCCGGCGATGTCCACGTTGGAAATGCCCGAGCCCTGCATGGTGAGCGCGCAGCCCAGGGCGCGCACGCGGTCGCCCAGGTCCACGGCCAGCGGCTTGTCGCGCCAACCGATCATGTCCATTGCGCGCAGCAGGCAGCGGTCGAGTGCGCAGGCGTTGAGCTTCTCGTTGTAGTACTGCGGCATGATCTCGCCCTCGCGCAGGATGTTCTTAAGGCGCTGATCGGCAGGGTCAATGTGCAGCATGTCGGCAAGCTCGTTGACGGCGCTCTCCACGGCAAACTGGCCCTGAGTGGCACCGTAGCCGCGATACGCGCCGCCGCGGTTGGTATTGGTGTAGACGGCGTCCCAGCTAAAGCGGCTCGCCTTCACATGGTTGTAGATGGGCAGGCTCTTGTGCCCCGAAAGGCCAATCGTCGTGGTGGCGTGCTCGCCATACGCACCGGCGTTGGACAGCGTGTGCAGGTCGATGGCCGTGATGGTGCCGTCGTTCATAGCGCCCAGCTTAACGGTCATCTGCATCTGGTGGCGCGAGTTGCCTGCAGTGATGGTCTCCTCACGGGTGTAGCAGCAATAGCTCGGACGGCCGGTCTGCTGGGTGACGAACGCCACGAAGATCTCGCAGCAGCCCGTCTGCTTGGAGCCAAAGCCGCCACCGATGCGCGGCTTGATGACCTGCACCTGCGACTGCGGAATGTCGAGCGACTGCGCGACCATGCGGCGCACGTGGAAGGGCACCTGTGTAGAGGTGGTCACCGAGATGCGCCCAAAAGCGTCGGTCGTCGCGAAAGCGCGGAAGGTCTCCATGGGCGCAGTCTGCGTAGCCTGGCTGGTGTAGGTGCGCTCAAAGACAATGTCGCTCTGGGCAAACGCTTCGTCCAAGTCGCCAAAATCGCTGGTACCGCTGCACACCAAGTTGCGAGCAACGTCGCCGCCCTGCGGGAACATAAAGGTCACGTCGCCCTCGGGGTGGACCACGATGTCGTTATCGAGCGCCTGGGTAAAGTCGAGCAGGGGCTCGAGCACCTCATAGTCGACCTTGATGAGCTTGAGTGCCTTGTCGGCGGCCTCCTCGGTCTCGGCGGCGACGATCGCCACCTCCTCGTTTTGGTAGCGCACCAGGTTCTCGAGAATCAGGCGGTCGTAGGGACTCGGCTGCGGATAGCTCTGGCCGGCGATGGTAAAGCGGCGCTTGGGCACGTCCTCGTAGGTGTAGACGCCCACCACGCCGGGCACCTTCAGGGCGCGCGACGTATCGATGGAACGGATCTTGGCGCGGGCATAGGGGCTGCGTTTGAGCTTGACGATCAGGGCGCCGGCGGGCACCAGGTCGCCCGTGTAGACGGGACGCCCCTCGAGCAGGGCCTTCGAGTCCTTTTTGGGCTGCTTGTGGGTGATCTGCTTGTACGAGACACCGTCGCAGCTGGTGTTATTGACCGGCAGCTCGGGCATCTCAAAGCCCACCTGCACGCCGGACTCGTTAAGAAAGTGCACGATAGCGCGCAGCTGGCTCTCGTAGCCGCTGCAACGGCAGAGGTTGCCGGCGAGCTGGCGCGAGAGCTCCTCGCGCGTGGCGACGAGGCTCGGGTCCTCCTTGGCGGCGCGGGCAAGCGCCAACACGTTCATGATGAGGCCGGGGGCGCAAAAACCGCACTGCTCGGCGCCTTCGGCAGCCATCGCACGGGCCAGTGCCTCGGACTCGGCCTTGAGGCCCTCGAGCGTGGTGATGGTGTGGCCCTCAACACGGGCGGCAGGAACCGAGCAGCTCAGCACCGGGTCGCCGTCGAGCCACACCGTGCACAGGCCGCAGTTGGTGGTCTCGCAGGCACAGCGCACCGATGCGCAACCCTGCTCGCGCAGCAGCGCAAAGAGCATGGTGTCGGGGGCAATCTGAACCTTGACCTTGCGGCCGTTGAGTGTAAAGGAAAGATCGATGAGTTTGGCAGCCATTAACGCACCTCGCTAGAATCGACGCCGGGCACGCGGCGGCAGGAATACTCGTCCGTGGCAAACTTAGGAATCTGCACGCCCTCGAGCTCGCGGGCAAGCGCGGCCGAAAGCTCGATGCCGGCGGCGCGGCGCACGGCCTGAATCGCCAGCGGCGCCGAGATGCGGCGGCGGTAGTCGGCCGAGCCCCACAGGTTGGTGCCGTAGCTCAGGGCACGCACGGACGCGGCCAGGGCGCGCAGCTCGTCCTCGGAAGGCTGTTCGGCGGTAAGGCCGCATGCCTCGCCCTGCAGCAGGGTCGCGCGCAACGGGCGGGCACCCACGGTGACATGCCAGGAGTTGTCCCACCAGGCGGCGGTGACGTTTAAGGAGGGGAAGTCGGTCGCGGCCTTGCGCACGGCCTCGTAGCTTGCGCGGTAGTCGTGCTTAACGACCACGACATGCTCGATCACGTCGCGCACGTAGCCCATGTCCACGAACTCGGCGAGCGACACGCGGCCGGCGCCCGTCAGCTCAACATAGGAATCGAGCGTCAAAAAGGCCGAGAGCACGTCCGAGAAGCCAAAGCGACCGTAGATGCTGCCGCCTACCGTGGCGGTATTGCGCAGCTGCACGCCCACGATATCGTGGACGGCGAACTCAAAGACATGGTTGACAAGCGCGTTGAGCCCGCCATGGCGCTCGAGCTGGCGCAGCGTGCACATGGCACCGATGCGAAACTCGGTATCGGTCTCCTCGATCTGATCGAGCCCGCAGGCCGAAAGGTCAATCGCAGTCGCCACGCGACGCGAGCCCAGGCGCATCCAGATGCCGCCGCCCACAATCTTGTTGTTGCGGTTCTTCTGTAAGAGCTCATAGGCTTCGGTCGTGTTTCCAACACGGACGTAGGTACCGAACTTGAGCACGTTCTCCCCCATCTCTTCACTTGTCCAGTACTTTTAAGTGTACCAAACGAGGGGCCGCGACCTTCCACAGCACAAAAACCTCCCTCCCATCCATAACTTGCGGTGAAATACGGACTGTTGGGCGCCCTAAGCCCGACAAACAGTCCGTATTTCACCGCAACTTAAGGGGCGGCCGGCAGAGGGCCGAGGGAAATGATCCGTTTTCCTCCGTCCCCTTCGGATCAAAAAAGCTCCCAGCCAAGATGGGTTGGATCCTTCTGCGATTCTATATCGAGCGAAGATTTAGCAGACGCCCTGGGCGAGCATGGCGTCGGCGACCTTCAGGAAGCCGGCGATGTTAGCGCCCATGACAAAGTTGCCCTCCTGGCCATACTCCTTGGCGGTGTCGTCCACGTTGTGGAACATGCCGCGCATGAGCTGCTCGAGCTTGCCGTCGACCTCCTCGAAGGTCCAGGACAGGTGCTCGGCATTCTGGCTCATCTCCAGGCCGGACACGAGCACGCCGCCGGCGTTGGCAGCCTTACCAGGCATAAAGGCAACGCCGTTCTCCTGGAAGTAGGTCGTGGCCTCGATGGTCGTGGGCATGTTCGCGCCCTCGCCGACCACCTTGCAGCCGTTGGCGACGAGCGCCTGGGCGTCCTCGAGCAGCAGCGTGTTCTCGCGAGCGCAGGGCAGCGCGATGTCGCAGGGCAGCTGCCAAACGCCACGGCCGTCGCCCTCGTGCCACACGGCGTTGGGCTTCTCGTCAACGTACATAGCGAGCGTAACGCCCTTGTCGTGGCCGGAGCGCTTCTTGTTGTAGACGTGCTCGAGCACGGTGTAGTCGATGCCGTCGGGATCCTCGACCCAGCCGTGAGTATCGGAGCAGGCCAGCACCTTGCCGCCGAGCTGGGAGACCTTCTGGACGGCGTAGATAGCGACGTTGCCGGAGCCATGAACGACGACGTTCTTGCCCTCGAAGGAGTCGCCGCGGCTCTTGAGGTACTCGTCCACAAAGTAGGCCAGGCCGTAGCCGGTGGCCTCGGTACGGGCGAGCGAGCCGCCAAAGGAGAGGCCCTTGCCGGTGAGGACGCCGGTCCACTCGTTGGTCAGGCGCTTGTACTGACCGAACAGGTAGGCAACCTCGCGGCCACCAACGCCCAGGTCGCCGGCGGGAACGTCGGTGTTGGGGCCGATGTGGCGATAGAGCTCGGTCATGAAGGACTGGCAGAAGTGCATGATCTCGTTGTTGGACTTGCCCTTGGGGTCAAAGTCGGAGCCGCCCTTGCCGCCGCCCATGGGCAGGGTGGTCAGGCTGTTCTTGAGGATCTGCTCCAGGCCAAGGAACTTGAGCATACCCAGAGTGACCGTCGGGTTAAAGCGCAGACCGCCCTTATAGGGTCCAATGGCAGAGTTGAACTCGACGCGGTAACCGCGGTTGACCTGGACCTTGCCCTGGTCGTCGACCCAGGGAACACGGAACATGACGATGCGCTCGGGCTCGACGAGGCGCTCCAGCAGGGCGGCCTCCTCGTACTCGGGATGGGCGTCGAGCGCCGGCTGGATGGTGCCGAGGATCTCGGTCGCGGCCTGGATGAACTCAGGCTGCTCGGGATAGCGGGCCTTGAGCTCTTCGAGAACTTTCTGCGTGTAGCTCATGCTTCCTCCAATGATGGGAAACGAAAATGTCGGTCGCGGCACCCTATGCACCGCGAACTTTATCGAGTATGGATAATATCGCACTGTTGCAGCAAAGTTTCGCATAAGCCGACGGGCGGATGTTTCGTTTTGATTACGATGCAGGTAGAGGCGTTTTTGAGTGTCTGACGCGCAAAACCCGTGTTTCAAACCTGTTTCGTCCACGTGTTCCAAACCACCACATTGGGGACAGGCACTTTTGTGGTGGTGTGGGTGGTTAGAGGACGAGCTGATGGTAGTCGGCGGGGGTTATGCGGCCTTCGGTGGCAGCGCGGAAGGCGGCAAGTGCATCGCCCGAGAACGGCATGGCCCAGCACAGCCCGCAGCCGGCAGTGATGGAGCCGGGCAGCGGCATGATGCGCCCGGGCACACCGGCGGCAAGACACAGCTGTTCGCATTCCATCACATCAAAGGTGCTATCGAACGAAACGATAATCTTGCGCTCGTGGTCGAGGGCATCACCGGACGGGCCTTCGCGGTGTGCCTCACGATACGCCGCGGCGGCCGCTTCCTCTTCCGCAGTATGTCCACAGCCACCGCAACCGCAGGTACAGGGTTCGGACCCGTCGCAAGTGCAAGGTTCTCCCGTGTCGGGACAAATATCGTGAGACATAGCAACTCCAATCGTCTAGGCGAGTAACTCGGCCGCCGCAAACTCCTCGGGCGTATTGACGTTCTCGAAGCAGAGCGTCGAGCCCGCGGCCTTAACGATCTGCGGCTCATCCATATAACCGGCCTCAACGCGATTGATCAGGCAGCGAATGCGCTGTCGATCGCAGGAGAGCAGCTCTTGGGCAACCGGCGCACACGCGTCACGGCGCCAGACGGCGCAAAGCGGCTCAATTCCCCGCTCCTCGCGCGGCACGCACACGTCGAGCGCCTCGGCCTCAACACAGCCAGCAAGGGCACCGATTAGCTCCGAAGAGACAAACGGCATATCACAGGCGACGATAGCAACGAGAGGCAGCCGGGCCGCAGTCAGCGAACTCGCGATGCCGCGCATGGCGCCCGCCGGCCCCTCAAGGTCCGACACTATTCGCGGCACCAGGCCGCCAAACGCGCGCTCCTCAAGGTAGGCAAGCTCGCTGGGACGCGACGTCGTCACGACCAACTCGCCGGCAACTGGCGCCAGCCGACCCAGCACGCGTTCGATGAGCGGCTCGCCGCAAAACGCCATGCGAGCCTTATCACAGCCCATGCGCGAGGACAGCCCACCCGCTTGGACGACACAAGAAAGATCGGCACGTCTTACGGTAGTCATACGGCAAAACACCTCCATCGGCATGCTCGAAACCCGGTGCACGAAGCAAAATACAGCCATCGAAATAGCAGCGCTACGAAAAGCTCGTGCAAAAACAAAACAGCGCCTTTGCGGCACGCAGCAAGACCGCGAGCACAAAAGCGCTGGTAGCGTATGGCGGGAACGTATGTGAATCGAACACATCCAAGACGTTTTGCACGCCTCGCAACGGTTTTGAGGACCGCGGAGCCCACCGGAGCCCATCCGTTCCCAAGTGCGGCGGTATTTTACCAAACCGAAACGGCTCCATCCCAAAAAGACGAACAAGAAGTTGCGGTGGAATAGTTCCTGTATTTGCTGCCAAAGCCTCCAAATAGGAACTATTTCACCGCAACTGAGGAGGCGGGAGCGAGTGACCGGCCTAGCGCAGGGAGCGCAGGCCGCCGGCATCCTTGTCGAGCACCGTAAAGCGCACGGCATCCAGGTGCTCCAAGATGCTGATGGCACGTTTGCGCGACACACCCAGGGCCTCGCGCAGTACGCTCGTGGTGGCAGCACCGCCGGCTGCCGCAATGGCGGCGGTAACAAGCTCGCGCGCATGGGCCTCGGCGGCAGCGGACAGGGCAACGTCGCGCTCGACCTTAACGATCGAGCGATTGAGCGAAAGCTCGCGCAGGGCACGCGTCATGGTGTCGCGATCGAGCTGCAACTGCTCGCCCACCTCGGGCAATATCGGTGCATCGAGGCCGGCTTCGTCCAGCAAGGCAACGATACGTTCGCAGGCCTCGCGCACCACACGCGCCGCGGCGGCAGCGGAGTGCGGGTCGAATACCTCGGCACCCTCGGCGGCACACACGCCACGCGAGCAGCCCTCGGCAATCAGAGCCGCGGCAACGCCATCATCAGCGGCAGGCCACGCAGCATGGGCAACGGCGCCAGGCGTAAAGCCCGTCTCCTTGGGAGCCGCCGCATGCATGGCGGTCAGGGTCGCCGCCAACACGTCCATGGCGGCATCGAGCGCGGAAGCATCTGCATACAGCGAGCCATCCGAGCCAGCTAGCGCGCAAGCAGCGCCCTTCGCCACCAACTCGCGCAACGCCGCCTCAGCCTCGCCGGCAACAAGATCGAGCGTCTCGGCAACATCAGCCGCCGCAACCGGCAGCGCCTGCAGCGCCAACCACGCCTCAACACCAGCGACGGCATCGCCGGTCTCAAGCGCTGCAAGCAGTGTGCGCTCCCCCGCCGAAAGCTCGCGCGAGCGACGGCAGCGCGATAGCAGCACGCGCCCACCGCCGATGAGCATAACGGGCGAATACGACAGCACCACGGCATGGTCTCCGGCACGCAGCGGCAGTGGCTCCTCCAGGCGCACCTGCACGGTACGGGTCTCACCCACCGCCATGGGGGCCTCGCCCTCCAAAAGCATGATGCGGCCGACGGCTTCGGCCGTGCCGGCCATCACATGCACGCGCGCGCCCGACTCGAGCACGCGCGGCTTGGCGCCCTCGCGGCCCAGGTAGGTGAACGTCATCATAAAACGCAACGTCTGACAAAAGCGGTCCGCCACGCCCAGCATCTCGCCACGGTCAAGCGCCGCGACACCGTCACCAACCAAGTTGAGCGCCACACGCTGACCAGGAAGCGCGCGCGGCGTATCGCCATGCACCTGAATCCCGCGCACGCGACAAACCGTACGCGACGGCAAAGCCATCAACTCGTCGCCCACCGCAACCGGCGCATCGTGCAGCGTTCCCGTCACGACGGTGCCGACGCCCTTGAGCGTAAAACAGCGGTCAATCGGAAGACGCGGCGCGGCATCGCTCCGCTCGGCACGCTCGCGACAGGCATCCCAGCAGGCACCCACCTGCTCGTCGAGCACCGCAAGCAGCCCGTCGACCCCCTCGCCCGTCTTAGACGACACAGGCACGATCGGCGCGCCCGCAAACAAGGTACCCGACAAAAAGTCATCGACATCAAGCTCGGCAAGCTCGGTCATCTCGGCATCGGCCAGGTCACACATAGTCAGCGCCACCACCATATGCGTGACGCCCAGCATCTCCAGCACGTGCACGTGCTCGCGGGTCTGCGGCATCACGCCCTCGACGACCGAAACCACCAGCACGGCAACGTCGATGCCCGTGGCGCCCTGCACCATGGCGCGCAGGTAATGCGCGTGGCCCGGCACGTCGACCAGGCCGACGATCTTGCCACTCGGCAGCGCCAGCTCGCCAAAGCCCAGCTCCACGGTCATACCGCGACGGCGCTCAACCTCCAGACGGTCGGGATTCTTGCCGGTCAGCGCCTCGATCAGTGCGGACTTACCGTGGTCGACGTGGCCCGCCGTGCCAACGATAACGGGGCACTCCACCAGCGTTTGAACCTCACTCATCGAGCAATCGCCTTCTCAACGCACGCAACGAGCGTCGATGCCGCCGTCTCGATATCGCGGTCGCCCACAAGCGTACGGACATCAAACAAAATGCGATCGTGCGAGGTTCGCGTGACGCCCGGCGTGTCGAAGTCCTGGACAAGCGAGCGCTTGAGCGCGTCAACGGACAGGCGCCCGTCGACCGGGCAGACGGCCACGCACATCGTGGGTAGCTCGATGGTAGGAAGCGAGCCACCGCCGGGGGTTGACGATTCCTCGACGATCTCCAACTCAACGGCGCACGGGCAACCGGCCTTATCGAGCCCGGCGACCATACGATCGCGCAGCTTGCGGGCACGTCGCTCCAGATGAGTCTGCGGAAGCGTGAGCATGCTGAGCACCGGCACCTCGCGATGGGCAACATCGGCGCCATCCATGTAGATACGCAGCGTGGCCTCGAGCGCCGTGAGCGCCAACTTGCCCGGGCGCAGGGCGCGCATAAGCGGATGTGCGCCGCAGGCCTGGACCAGGTCACGACGGCCCATGATGATGCCCGCCTGTGCGGCACCGAGCAATTTATCGCCCGAGCACGACACCAGATCGAGCCCCGCCGCTACCGAAGCCGGCGTGGTTTCTTCGCCGCCGCGCACCAGGATGTCATCGGGCAACAGCGCGCCCGAGCCCTGGTCCTCGTAGAACAGCAGGCCATGCTTGTGGGCCAGGGCGGCAAGCTCCCGAGAGCCCACCTCCTCGTGAAAACCCTCGATGCGATAGTTGGAAGGATGGACCTTAAGGATCATCGCCGTATCGGGCGTGATGGCTTGCTCATAATCAGCCAGGTGCGTGCGGTTGGTGGCGCCGACCTCGACGAGTTTGGCGCCCGAAGCCGCCATGACATCGGGGATGCGGAAGCTGCCGCCGATCTCGACAAGCTCGCCGCGGCTGACGATAACCTCTTTACCCGCGGCATGGGTGGCAAGCACCAGCAGCACCGCGGCGGCATTGTTGTTGACCACGAGCGCGTCCTCGGCACCGGTGAGTGAGCGGATCAGCTGCGCGGCGTGCTCCTTGCGCGACCCGCGCGAACAGGTGTCGACACTGTACTCGAGTGTGCTATACCCGCGCGCGACCTCGGCCACGGCTTTGGCAGCTGATTCCGCGAGCGGGGCGCGACCCAAGTTGGTATGGATAACCACACCCGTGGCGTTGACGGCGGGACGCAGGCTCGGCAGCGCGGAGCGGTGCGCGCGCCACTCGATGGCCGAAGCCAGGTCGCGCTTGGAACGCGGGGCGGCGCCGGCACGAATCGCGGCGCGTTCCTCGTCGAGCTCGGCCGTGACGGCGGCATGCACCACCGCGTCGCAGGTCTCCCCCGTCGCCTTCACAACCGGCCACTCGGAAAGCAGCTCGTTGACGGAAGGGATAGCGCGCAGGCGGGCGCGCACCTCATCGGACATGTTCTGGCTATCGCTCATGTGCGGCCTTTCAAAACCAAAGGTAAATCAATCATTCGAACGTCAAACTATCAGCCAATTCAATCGGCTGAGTCAATCAATCGCTATTATCCTCGCGCGCCGCGATCTTTTCCACGCGAACGGCGTTTTCCTGGGTGAGCGCGGCGCCCGTCAACGGGTCCCAACGCAACGGTGTATGGTCGAGCGGGCCCACGCCCAAGGCTTGAGCGCCACCGGCATCGGCGCCAAACGAACGCCCGCCGGGGGCGGCCGACGTAAAGATGCACGCCGGATGCAGATAGGGCGTCGTCTCTACGCGCACGCGATCGCGGCCCATATCGCTCACGAGTTCGACGATCTCGCCGTCGGCAATACCCATGCGAGCGGCGGCATCGGCATTCATCTGCACGGCATCCAGGTCCGATCCAGCCTCGGCGGCACCTTGGGCCGCAAGCCTTCGCGAGGTGTGCGACTCAAAGGGACGGTTGCCACTAATGAGGCGAAACATCCCCGGACCGGGCTCCACCATGGGCGCGATCCAACCGGGAACGCAGCCCAGACCGGCTCGCTCCCATACGTCGCTTGCCAACGCAATTTTGCCGCCATCCAAGGGAATCGCCGGCTCGCCCGCACGCGACGGCAACGCAACACCCGTGTCGGCCCAGCCGCGTTCCTTGAGCTCGTCCAGATCGATCCCAAACGGTGCCACCTGGGCAGCCGCCAGGTCGTCAGACGTAAACCGGAAGTACTCGCCCGCGCCACAGGCCTGCGCCAGACCGGCAAAGATCTCCCGACCGGGACGCGTGTCGTTATGCAACACGGGCAGCACGGCGTTGCGGTAGAACACGCGCGAATCATTGGCGCCCACGGCTGTGCCCACACCGCGATCGGCCTCCAGGTACGTCACGTCGGGCAGCACGAAATCAGAAGCACGCGCCGTCTCGGACCAGCGAATGTCAATCGTCACGAGCAAGTCGAGCTGCTGCAAAATACCCAACCAAGCCTGCGCATTGCCATAGCCCGCACCGGGGTTACTGGCATAGACGATGAGTCCACGCAAATCGCCGGCAAGAATCGACTGACCGATGGTCGTACACAGACCGCGCACCGGATCGACCAGTGGATAGCGCTCGGACCCCAACTTGGGCTCACGTGGCATCGACGGCGTCGCGAAACGCGCAGGGTCCAAATCGCCCAACGCAAGCGGCGTGGGCGGGTTGAGGGCACCGCCCGCGTGTCCGATGCAGCCCAACAGCACATCGACCAGACAAATCGCGCGCGCGGTCTGGGTGCTGTTGGCATACGCGATGCCAATGCCGCCATGAAAGCCGGCGTCCACCACCGCAGCAGGCGCCGCGGCAGCTAGATCGCGCGCCGTGGCGGCGATCTCTGCGGCCGGCACGTCGCACATCGACTCAGCCCACTCGGGCGTCCAAGCAGCGGCCGCCTGCGCCAGCTCGTCAAAACCCGTGGTATAGCGGGTCACGAACTCGTGGTCATACAGGCCCTCGGCAATGAGCACATGCGCAATGCCCAGCAGCAAGGCCAGGTCACAGCCCGGACGCACGCGCAGCCAGCGGTCGGCAAGCGCAGCCGAGCCACTGCGCCGGGGGTCGACCACGATAATCTTCGCCCCACGGCGACGGGCATCGTTGAGCGCATCAACGGCCCCCATCGTCGATGAATCGACAATGGAACGCCCTAGGTACATGATGCAATCGGTATGCGCCAGGTCGGAGGCGGGACTATAGCCCAAGCTGTGCTCCCAACCCGTAAGTCGGCTTACCTCGCAGGCACCGTCTGCACCGTATACGTTGGGCGAGCCCAGCGCATGCATAAAGCGATGCGCCCAGTAGCGGTCGAACGAGGGCACGCCGAGCGTCATACCCAACGCACGGGGACCATGCCCGTCAACAATCTCCCCAAGGCGCGCTGCGATCTGCGCGAACGCCTCGTCCCACGAAATCACATCGAACCCCGAGCCATCAGCTCGTCGGCGCATGGGGTGCACAATGCGATCGTGCTCGTCAAACGGCATTGCCAGGCGATGCCGACCGCGGGCGCAGAGGACACGCGCCGCGCACGGGTGCCCTGGCACCGGCAACTCGGCCACCACGCGACCGTCCTCAACGTGTGCCGCAAAGGCGCAATCGGCATAGCATCCCCCGCATGTGGTCACCACGGCGCGACCGTCACGCTTCACAGCAGATACCATCTCGATTACCCCTTTCATCAGCCAAACACAACAGGCCAACAGCCCGGCAACGAGCCCCAGACCCAAAATGCCTCCCGCACGGCAACGCCCCGCGGGAGGCCCAACGTCAAACAGACGGTACCTTACGCCTCGGACTTCTTAGCGTAGATAAACCAGTAGCCGAGCGCGATCAGAACCGCGCCGCCCACGATGTTGCCCAGCGTGGCGGCGGACAGGTTAAACGCAATGCCCGCGGCGTTGAGCGCATCGGCGCC
>URFU01000046.1 GCA_900547125.1 uncultured Collinsella sp. | reverse complement strand
AAGGTGGTGACGGCGGCACCGGTCGCCGGATCGCGGTCGATGCGGCTCACATACACGCCAGGCTCAAGCAGCAGATGGTCAACGGAAAAACTCGCGATGCGCTCCATGGCAGATCCTCTCGGTAGTCAATTTGGGACGGGGCTCTTTTAGCTGGTTCGAATGGTCGCACCAATCATACCAGTCAAAAAAGCCCGTCCCAAATGAGCTGCCCGAGACAGGGATCAATGAGTTTTTAATCCCCGTCCCAGAAAAATCATTCTAGGCTGTGTACGAGATGGTCGCGTCAACGGCGTGACGCCAGCCGGCGATCTTCTTGGCGCGCTCGTCGGCGGTCATGGCAGGCTCCACGATGCCGCGGGCGCCGTAGACGTCGACGACATCGCGCGTGTACATGTCCAGCGCAATACCGCAGGCCCAGGCCGCACCCAGACCGCTCATCTCGTCGTTGCTCGCGATGCGGATGGGCGAGTCAACCAAGTCGCTCTCAAACTGCATCAGGTACGCGTCGCGCGTGGGGCCGCCGTCAACACGAAGCTCGGCCAGCGCCGCGCCCGAATCCTCGACCATCGCATCGATCACGTCAAAGATTTGATAGGCGATCGACTCGTCGGCGGCCTTCACGAACTCCGCGCGACCCGTGGTGCGCGTCATGCCAAAGACGCAGCCCTCGGCGTCACTCGCCCAGTGCGGCGCGCCCAAACCGGTAAACGCCGGCACAAAGTAGACGCGGCTCGCCGGATTGGCGGCGTAGCACAGGTCGGTAACCTCCTCGGGGTTATTGATGAGCTCCAGATCGTCGCGCAGCCACGTCTTGACGGCGCCGGCGTAGCTCACGTTGCCCTCGAGCACGTACTCGGTCACACCGTCCATACGCCACGCAAGCGAGCTCGAAAGCCCGTGCGAGCTGGCGACAAACTCGTCGCCGACGTTCATCATGACCGAGCTGCCGGTGCCATAGGTCGCCTTGGCCATGCCGCGGCTGTGGCAGCCCTGCGCGAACAAGGCCGCATGGCTGTCGCCCAGCACGCCGTGAATGGGCACGGGCGCCGGCAAAAAGCCGCCCAGGTCCGTCATGCCGAACAGGCCATCGGAATCGGTCACCTGCGGCAGGCAGGCCACATCGACGCCAAAGACCTCGCACACCGGCTCGCTCCAGCAGCCACGGCGCAGGTCAAAGAGCTGCGTGCGGCTGGCGTTGGACCAGTCGCAGCGGAACTCCGCGCCGCCCGTGAGCGTCCAGACCACCCAGGCATCAATGGTGCCCAGACACAGCTCGCCTGCCGCGGCAGCCTCGGCAGCAGCGGGAACGTTCGCGAGGATCCAGGCCATCTTGCCCGCCGGATAGTAGGGCGAGAGCACCAGGCCCGTCGTGTCGCGCACCAGCTCGGCCACACCCTCGCGCGCGGCCAGCTTGTCGCACAGCCCGCGGGCGCGGGCGCACTGCCACACCACGGCGTCGCACAGCGGCTCGCCCGTCATGCGGTTCCAGGCAACGGTGGTCTCGCGCTGGTTGGAGATGCCGCTGCCGGCGATGTCGGCCGGGTCGACCCCGGTCTCCTCCACCACGGCACGCGCCACAGCCAGCACATTGGCGGCAATCTCGACCGGATCATGGCTCACCCAGCCGGCCTCGTTGACAATCTGGCGATGCGAGCGATCGGCACGATGAATCAGATGGCCGCCCTCGTCTACCAGCAGCGCCTTGGTGCCCTGCGTGGATTGATCAATTCCGATGATGTATTTGCTCATGTACTCTCCCATTCCTTCCGTCAAATCGAAGACGACCTGACGGACAAGGAGCGAGCGGCCGTCAAGTGCCGCAGATTGCCGTGAAAGAGGAGCGCCGCGTACTCTGTGTACGCAAGCGACGGTTTGAACGGCAAGGTGCGGTGCTTGGCGGCCGCGCAGCGTCTGTTTCTACTAGTTGCCGAGGAACTCGGCAACGGTCTTGGCGATTCCGGCACCCGTCAGACCGTAGTGCGCAAAGACCTCGGGGCTCGTGCCGGTGATGACCGGCGCGTCGGGCAGAGAGAGGCACTTGACCGGACGCGGGCAATGCTCGCCCACCACCTGCGCGACCATAGAGCCCAGGCCGCCGAAGGGGCTGTGCTCCTCGACGGTCACGACGGCGCGCGTGGCGCCGGCGGCCTCAATTACAGCCTCGGCGTCGAGCGGCTTGACGCAATACATGTCGAGCACCGTTGCCGAGATGCCCTGCTCGGCCAGCAGGTCGGCGGCGTCCACGGCATGGCGGACCATCTCGCCGGTAGCGACGAGCGTCACATCGGTGCCGCGGCGCACCCAGGTGGCGCGATCCATCTGGAACGGGCACTCGTCCTCGGTGTACACGTCCTCGACCGGGTTGCGGCCCACGCGGATGTAGGCCGGCTTGTTGTCGGCGACCAGGGCCCGTACGAGCTTGGCGGTCTGGAAGCGGTCGCTCGGCAGGTACACGCGCATGTTGGGAAGCGCGCTCATGGCGGCGATATCCTGCGCGGAGTGATGGCTCATGCCCAAGGCGCCATAGGACACGCCGCCAGAGATGCCGATGAGCTTGACATTAGTGTTGGAGTACGAGACGTCGACCTTGCACTGCTCATACGAGCGCGTGGTCACAAAGGACGCCGGCGAGGCGGCCCAGGCCTTCTTGCCGCACGAAGCCATGCCGGCGGCGATGCTCACCAGGTCCTGCTCGGCGATGCCGACCTCGACGGACTGCTGGGGATACTGATCAAAGAACGGCGTGAGCGATGCGGAGCCGCGGGAGTCGGAGCACAGGACGACGATATCCTTATCGGTCTTCGCGGCCTCGAGCAGCGTGTCGCAGATAACCTTGCGATTGGCGATCTTGTTAGCCATTGATGGCCTCCTTATGGGCAGCGAAATCGGCGATGATCTGGGCATATTCCTCATCGTTGGGCAGGTGATGGTGCCAGGCGGCCTTGTCCTCCATAACGGGCGAGCCATAGCCCTTCACCGTGTTGAGGATGATGACCGTGGGCTTGCCGCAGGTCTCGGCCGCAAGCGTCAGCGCGGCGTCGATGGCCCGGACGTCGTTACCCGGAATGGAGAGCACGTTCCAACCGAAGGCGGCCCAGCGCTCCTCCTGCGAGTCCTGTTTCATAACGTCCTCGGTGCTGCCGCTGATCTGCAGGCGGTTGCGGTCCACGAGCGCGCACAGGTTATCGAGCTGGTAGTTGCCGCCGCTCATGGCGCCCTCCCAGACCGAGCCCTCGGCAAGCTCGCCGTCGCCCATGATGGTGTAGACGCGATAGTCGCGGCCGTCCATCTTGCCGGCGAGCGCCATGCCCACGGCCACGGGCAGGCCGTGACCCAGCGAGCCCGAGTTCATCTCGATGCCCTTGAGCTTGTTGTTGGGGTGGCCGATGTAGGGGCTGCCGAACTTGGAGAAGCGGGCCTTGACGTCGTCGAGGTCAAGATAGCCCTCGTGGCAGAGCACCGCGTAGTAAGCCTCCATGGCGTGGCCCTTGGAGAGCACGAAGCGGTCGCGGTTGGGATCGTCGACGGTCTCGGGCGAAATGTTGAGGTGGTTGGCATAGAGGGTCATGAGGGCGTCAATCACCGACATGTCGCCGCCGATGTGGCCGCCGGCGCCAGCCATGATGATATCGACGCAATCGCGGCGAAGGTCCCAACGCAGGGACTCAAGCTCTTCGACAGTTGCCATTTCTACTCTCCTCGCAGGTAGGCTTTGACGTCTTCTTCAATCGGGTCGTATAAGTCGGGGGCAATGCCGATGTACTTGCACGCCTCGTAGAGCACCGGCACCACGTTGGCGTGAATGGCGACGCAGTGGTGGATGTAGGGACCCTCGACGATCTTGGCCTCGAGGCGCTTGAGGTTGTCGACCTCGACCCACAGGTAGGTGCCCATGCCGGCCGGGCCGTCGATGCCGCGGGCGTTGCCCAGTAGCAGCGAGTACTCGCCGTTGTCACCGTCAAAGCGGGCAAGGGTGAGGTCGCCGTGCTTGGCCTCGGCCGTCAGCGCGCCGGGGTGATCGAAAGCCAGCGGGTAGGTGAGCTTGGGCTTGACGGCCGCGCAGCTGCAGGGCCAGGGGCCGCAATGCTGCAGCAGCTCGCCGTTCTCGTTATCGGGATGGCGCACGGTCCAGTCGGCGAACATGCCGCGGTGACGGCCCAGGTCGGCGGCCTCGACCATCAGCGCGGTGATGGCGCCGTGGATATCGGTCTCGCATACGATAGGAATGCCCATCTCGTTGAGGATGGCGTTGGCGGCGCAGGGCATAATGCCCAGCTCGTCCTGCAGAGCGTTCCAGCACTGAATGGCACCGGCGTTGCAGCCATACTTCTCGACCAAGCGCTTCATGGCGATGGCAAGACCGGCGACCGCAGGGACCTTGTCCTCGGGGATGCAGATCTCAAAGCTGTCGTTGATGTGGGCAAGCATGGCGGCCATGGACTGCTCGTCGGCCTGGGCGTCGCGCACAGCCTGGACAAGTTCGGTCATGGGGATAGGCGAAAGCTGGATGTTGAACTTCTCGAGCAGCTCGCCCTCGTTGCACATGGTCGACCAGAAGTCGAAGGGACGGGTGGCCATCTGCAGGATGCGGGTGTGCTTGAAGGTCTTGACCACGTTGCAAACGGCCAAAAAGTCCCAAACGCCGCGCTCGAACTCGGGGTCGGTCAGGCGGCAGTTGGTCATGTAGGTGAAGGGAACCTGGAAGCGGCGCAGGACCTTGCCGGTGGCGAACAGACCGCACTGGCTATCGCGCAGGCGCGTGCCGTCGGGCTCGGGGCGCTCGTCGCGCGGGCCCCACAGCAGCACGGGCAGGCCGAGCTCGCGGGCAAGGCGAGCGCAAACGTACTCGGTGCCAAAGTTGGCGTGGCACAGCATAATGCCATCGACGCCCTCGGCGCGGAATTTCTTAACGATAGGCTCAATGTGGCTGTCGTCGAACAGCAGGCCCTCGTCATTGATGTCGTCGATATCCACGATGTCGACGCCGATCTCGCGCAGGCGATCAGCCGTCAGGCCGCGATACTTGATTGCGTCCGGCGCGCTAAAGATGCTGCGGCGCGTGGGCACAAAGCCGAGCTTGATCTTGTCCATGTACGTCCTCCCCTAATCACATGTTCAGTAAACAGACGCATGTTTCGTTTTGTTCTGTTTACTAAATGTTTTACTCTTTTGTTTAATAGTCTAGCGCGAAAGTCCCGTAAACGGTAGAGAAATCAGCCTAAACGGTATGTAAACAAACTGAACATACAAGGGAAACAAAAAGAGGGCCCCGAAGGACCCTCTCTTAGTAGCGTTAGATATGGCTGCCTTAGCGAGCTTTGCCGCCCTGCGCCCCGGCGTTTTCTTCGCCTAGATCTCGCACACGCTCTGGCGCTCGACAAAGTAGGTCGACACGGCCGTCTTGCAGGTATAGCTCTTGGGGTTGCGGATGTTGCCCACCAGGCGACGCACCGCGATCTCGCCCACCTCGTGCTTGGGAACATGCACCGTGGTGAGCGGCGGGTTGGAGAAGGCGCCCAAAGACAGGTCGTCAAAGCCGATGATCGAGACATCCTCGGGCACGCGTATGCCGTGCTCGTTCAACGCACGCATGGCGCCCACGGCGAGCACGTCGTTCTCGGCAAAGAAAGCCGTCGGCAGATCGTCGCGCGAGACGTTGTCGAGCCACACGCCCATGTCGCGATAGGCACCCTCGAGCGTGGTGCCCAACGTGACACGCCATGCCGGATTGGCCTCGAGGCCCGCGTCCTCAAGCGCTTGGCGATAGCCGCGCTCGCGGTCCTTAAAGTTGCGGATCCGAAGGTCGCCCGCCAGATAGCCGATTTGCCTGTGGCCTTTCTCGATAAGGTAATCCACGGCACGCAGCACCGAATCGGTGTTGGCGATGACTACGGCATCGAAGTACTGGCGATCGCTCCAGCCGTCGAGCACAATCAGGTGGGCGGCAGCGTCGGCGAACAGGGCGTAGTCCTCCTCGCCCAGCTCGGTACCCATCAGCACGATGGCGGCCGACGGGTCGGCGATCAGGCCCTCGACCTGCGGGCGCACGGCGTCCAGGTCGCTAAAGTCGAGCGAGACAAAGCTCGTGCTCATGCCGTGGCGACGCGCCTGGCGCTCCACGCCCTCGATGACCGCGGGATGGAAGGTGCTCTCGTCCAGGATGGCGCCCGTCTTGCGCGCAAGCACAAACTGGATGCTCTCGAGCTGCGTCGACTGCTGATAGCCAAGCGACTGCGCGCACTCCAGGATGACCTTGGCGGTCTCCTCGCTCACGCTGCGCTTGCGGTTGAGCGCGTTGGACACGGTTGCGGGCGAAAAGCCGGTAATGCGGCTGATCTCGCGGACGCTTGCTTTAGCCATCGTTCCCCCTAGCATCGGTCGCGGCCGAGCATCGTGGCTTGACCGCCCCGTGGCTCGGCAACTAAACGACCGCAAATTCAATCTAAACAGAATAGTAAATGTTTAATAGCTAGTTTAGCCTGTTGTCAAGCGAAGTGGCACGACTATTCCCCCAACGGGCGCATTTGTCCATCTTAACGTTATTACGCAAGGTCTTCGCCATTGCTTGCTATTACGCGTCGGTACCATTCGAAGCTTTTCTTTTTACGTCTCTCAAACGAGCCCGCACCGCTATCGTCTCGATCGACATAGATAAACCCGTAGCGCTTACGCATCTGTCCTGTGGCGACCGAAACCAAATCAATCGGGCCCCAACAGGTATATCCCATGAGTTCCACCCCGTCGAGCTCGACGGTCTCCCTCATCGCCTCGATGTGGGCCCGCAGGTATTCAACTCGATAGTCGTCTTCTATTTCACCCGAATCTTCCGGCACATCAGGAGCACCCAAACCGTTTTCGACGATGAACAGCGGCTTTTGATAGCGATCCCAGATTTCATTCATGGTGACGCGCAGCCCTTTGGGGTCGATAAACCTCCCCCAAGGCTCCTGTTTTAGATACGGATTAGGCGCCGAGCGAAGAAGGTTCGAATCGAACTGACCTTCCGCATGCGCTTTTGCGACGCGCGTCGAGTAATACGAAAACGAGACGAAATCGACCAGGTTTGCAGCCAGTACTTCGCGGTCATCATCCCGATAGGGCACCTCAAAACCATGGCGGGCGTATTCCTTGAGAACATAGCTCGGGTACGCACCGCGCACCTGGACGTCGGTAAACATGTAATGGCTGCGATTCTCAGCCTGCGCAGCCAGCACATCGTCCGGATCACATGTAGCCGGATAGAAGACACCTGCGTTGAGCATGCAACCGATCTTCGCCCCAGGGCACAGTTCATGACACGCCCCGACCGCACGGGCGCTCGCAACCAATACATGGTGCACGGCCGTGTGAACCGTTGCATAGCGATTCTCCCCTTGCTCGAAGATGATCCCCGCCGCCATAAAGCACGCCTGCGTCATGATGTTGATCTCGTTAAAGGTCAGCCAATAATTGACCAATCCCCGATAGCGCTCGAACACGGTACGCGAATATCGCTCGAACAGGTCGACCAACCTGCGATCGCGCCATCCGCCATACGCATCGACGAGATGCATGGGGACATCATAGTGGTTGAGCGTCACCAAAGGCTCAATGTCATGCGCGCGACACGTCCTAAAAACATCCTCGTAAAAGGCAAGGCCTTCTTCATTGGGCTCGGCTTCGTCTCCTTTGGGAAAAATGCGGCTCCAGGCGATTGATAAGCGCAGGCATTTAAAACCCATCTGGGCAAACAGTTCAATATCCTGCTTGTACCTATGGTAAAAATCAATGCCCTTGCGAGCGGGATAGAAGCTGTCGGGTGCCAACGCACGCGGATCAAGGTCTCCCCGCATGACGTCCATGCGTTGATCGCCAAACGGCAGCATGTCGGAATTGGCTAAACCGCGACCGCCTTCGTTCCATCCTCCCTCGCACTGGTTTGCAGCCAGAGCCCCGCCCCATAAAAAATCTTCTCTAAACATTATGGTGTCGTCCTTTCTATCAAATTCCCGGCCCACACTGTCGAACGCAACGGACTCGGCAAGTGCCGCGCAACAGCACAGTACCGTTGCGCGGCCAAGGGGTCGGACCGCGCAACGGCTGGGGAGCATATTTGTGTAGTAGCCTCTTATGCCTCGACGGATTCAACGGCCTCAGAATCGCCGCTCTTGGACTTCAACGGCATCTTCTCCTGTCCTTCAAATCCAAAAATCATCGCCAACGCAAACGTCACGGCACCGCCAGCAAGACACCCGATGGTGCCAGGGATGATATCCTGAGCAAACATGAGCACGTTCATCCATGGGAAACCAACGCCAGTGAAGATATAGACGTTGGCATGAAGAAGGCTTACCAGCAGACCACCGACAGCACCACCAATCATGTTCCAGGCAAGAGCCTTCTTGTCGCGAAACAGGATGCCGTAGATGATGGGCTCACTCACGCGACCGAAGGCATAGGTGATGAACAAGTTCCAGCCCGTGGCTCGACTCTCCTTGTCCTTAGCGCGCAGGCCATAGGCGAGCGCGATGGCAAGCGTGGTGTAGGCTACAACCGCGGTGCCGGGGTATAAGATGGCGTCGTAACCGTTCTGGAGCGCGGCGGGCAATATGGCGGTATAGATCGGCACGTGCATGCCGGTGGCGATGATCAGATTCCAGAATGCGCCGATAACCGCGGTCGCAGCGGGACCGGCAACAGAGGCGAGCCAAATGATGAAATCGGCCACAAGGCCCATGACAAATTGGACGGCAGGGCCGCAGAGGCACAGCGCGACCGGCAACATCACGAGCACCGTACCCACGGGTACGATCAGAATGCGCAACATATCAGGCGAGATCTTCTTAAAGAAGCGCTCAACATAGGACTGGGCCCAGGTGATCAAGATGACCGGAAGAACAGCCTGGGTGTAGTTGACGAGCTGCATGGGGATGCCGAAGACGCTGAAAGGCTTTCCGTCCTCAACAATAGCGAGCATGTCGGGATAAATCATCACAACAGCGATGAGCAGTGCCAGCACAGGACTCGTTTTGAACTTCTTAGCCGAGCTATAGGCGGCAAACACCGGGAAGTAGTAATACGCCGCATCGCCCACCAGGGAAAGGATCCGATACAGGTCGCTCGTTTCGGACATAAAACCGGCGCCTTCGGGCCCAAACAGAATAACGAGCATCTTGAAGATACCGGCGACACAAAAGATCGGAAGGATCGGGGTGATAGCGCCGCTCACGGCATCGAGCAGCTGATTGAAGAGGTGCTTGGGCGCCAAGCGCTCCTTCCAGCTAAGCTGAGGGCCATCGAGTTCCTCGTCAATCGATACCGTGACCTCGAATCCGCCCTGCTTACAAACCTCGTCGTAGACCTTGTCGACCGTGGGCCCGACCACCAGCTGCACCTGCCCTCCGGCGTGCACGACGCTGATGATAGACGAGATGTCCTCAAGCTTCTCATCATTCGAGAGGCTTTCATCCTTGAGGTTGAAGCGCAGGCGCGTCATGCAATGCGTAACCGAAGCCACGTTTTCCGCCCCGCCCACAGTGGAGAGAATCTGCTCTGCCACCTTTTTGTAATTTGCCATCATTGGCTCCTTTGCACAATCTTGGCTTACTGTTCGAATCGGCAAAGGTCATGCCCCGAATGGCTACGGGTTACAATCCTTTTTTGGAGATGATCCGGTTGAGATGGATCATCAGATAGAGTTCCTCCTCCTCGGAGAGCGTGGCGTCCCACGTTTCACGACAATAGGAACCGATATGCTTCACGCACTCTGCCAACTGCGGAAACTCCTCACGAAAGTTCTTGTACATCTGCATGTTGGCGCTGTTCAGCGACTCGCCGGCTTGAATGCGCTTGAACAGGTACCGCAGATGCGTGGCGAAGCGGGTGAAATCAAAGGAATCGCGGTCGACAATAATGCGGAAATCGCTTTCGAGAATCTCGATAACGTCCTCGAGCATATCGTCGAACTGCTTTGCGGGCTCGGCCGTGGCTTTGACGGCTTCAACAACCCGTGCGTTCACGAGATTCATCGCAATACTGGCAATCTCATCCTTGGGAAGCCGCTCTCCGAGCTCCTTCTCGAGTCGCATGACGATAAACTGGGCAGCCTTGTATTCCTTCGGATACGTCTCCCGCACTTCATAGGCAAGAGGCATCGCGATGCGGACCCCCTTTTGGGCTCGCGCAACGGCAAACGACAGGTGATCAGCCATGAACAGCGTCGCATTGGTCGAGAGGTCGTAGGGCAGTTCGTTGGCAACGATGTCCATAACTTTCGCCGCAAACATCACGATATCCGAGGGAAGATCCCTCATGACATCTTGTCCTTTAGGATCAATGTCGTAAAACGTATGCTCGATTTTAGAAAGAGGGAGCTCTCGAGGAAAATCTCCGCCGAAACCGACGCCCCTGCCCATGGCGATGACATCTCGCCCCTGTCCGTCACGGCAAAGAACCGCGTTGTTGTTAAGCTTTTTAATTGCAAGCATGGTGAACCTCCTTTCAAGAACACTCACAGAAAAAGGCATGATAGCCAATAGCAGTGCTATTGCGGTCATGCCTTACGTAACAATCCGTGTTGTATTGCTCTTGGGCATGCCTCCACACAGGAGTAACAATCCAAGATGCAGAATGCATTATAGCGCTCTCCCCGCCCCGGGGACCATCGGGCTGGCGAACGGTAGATGTCGGCCCGCCAGCGGCCACATCGAGCAGATGGGCGTGCTTCGATCCCGAGCCTAGCCTAGGATGCGGGCCATGCGCGCCTTGAACTCGGACAGGAAGCGCGGGGCGTCAACGGTCAGCGCCACAAGCGCGCTCTTGTCCGGATCGGACAGGCGGTGCTCATCGCAAATGGTGCGGCCGCGATACTCGCCCAGCAGATCAACACGCAGATTGCAGCCGAGCGCACCCACGAGCGTGGGGTCAATCGCCACGGCAACAGCCAGAGGATCGTGCAGCGCGCAGCCACCCAGGTAGGGTGCGTTCATCTCGTACGAGCCAATATAGTGCTCGACCATGCTCGCAAATGCGCAGCCCGCCATGGTGCCCGAGCCCGTCCAGCCGGCAATGTCGCGGCGCGTGAGCACCACGCGATGCGTCACGTCCAGGCCCACCATGGTGAGCTTGCGGCCCGAGCGCAGCACGGCATCGGCCGCCTCGGGATCGCTTGCCATGTTGGCCTCGGCACCCGCACTCACGTTACCGGGCACGGTCAGGGCGCCGCCCATTACCACCACGCGGCCGATAGACATCACCGCCGCCGCATCGCGCTCCAGGGCAAGCGCCAGGTTGGAGAGCGGGCCGGTCGCTACGTAGACCAGATCGGGACCATAGGTGCGCGCGGCATCGATCAGATAATCGACCGCAGCGTTGCCATCGGCAGACGTCGCCCCCACCGGCTCGTAGGGCGACGCGGGCACACTTGCGCCACCGATGCCGTTCTTGCCGTGAATGAGCGCGGTGGACGCCGGCGGCGTATAAGGCTCAGTCGCCTGCAGAGGACGGTCGGCACCCAGGTACACCGGCACCTCGGGGCGACCCAACAGGTCAAGCACCGCCAGGCAGTTATGCGCCGACTGGTCGACGCGCACGTTACCAAAACACGTGGTAATGCCCACGAGCTCAACCTCGGGGCTCGCGATGGCATAGGCAAGCGCCATCGCATCGTCCACACCCATATCCAGATCAAGGATCAGCTTCTTAATTGCCATTGTTCTACTCCGCTTCTCCGTCTTATACCAAATCGTCTAAATCAAACACGCGATCAACTTCGGCGCGCGTGGGAATCGACTGCTGCGCGCCCAGGCGCGACACCGTCACCGCCGAGGCGCGTGCGCCCGCCGCCATGCACTCAAAGAGCGGCAGGCCCTCCAGACGAGCTGCAGCAAGCGCACCGATAAATGTATCGCCCGCGGCCGTCGTATCGACCACCGCGCTCGAAAGCGCCGGCATGCGCAACGGCTCGCCGTCATCGCCGAGCGTAACCGACCCGGCGCCGCCCAACGTGATGACCGCAGCTCCAGCGCCCTTGGCGAGCAGGGCATCGAGCGCCGCGACGCAGCTCGCATCATCCGTGGGCAAGATGCCCGTCAGCACCTGGCACTCAGTCTCGTTGGGACAGACCAGGTCGACCGCAGGCCAGGCCTCCGCAGGCAACTCGCAGGCAGGTGCCGGATTAAAGACCGTATAGAACCCCAGCTCGTGAGCGCAAACAAGCGCCTCGGCCGTCGCCGCAAGGTCACATTCGCCCTGGGCGATAAAGACGCTTCCGGCAGCCGGGGCAATATCGCTGGCGTCGCCGTCGAGCTCATCGGCCACCAAACGCCTTAGCGTGCAGGCAACGTCCTCGCCCGCAAGCGCATGGTTGGCGCCCGGTGACAGCACGATGCGGTTGTCGCCCTCGCAGCGAATGATGGTCGCCGTTCCCGTCTCTACGTCATCGCGATGCGCTACAAAGTCACAGTCCACGCCGGCATCTTGGAGCCCCGCCACGAGCGACGCGCCGAACGCGTCGCGACCGACCGCGCCGATCATGTGCGTGCGCGCGCCCATGCGCGCGGCAGCCACGGCCTGGTTGGCGCCTTTGCCGCCGGCGTTGGTGATAAATCCGCTGCCGCCGACGGTCTCGCCCGCGCGCGGCATGCGCTCGCACGCCACCGAAAGGTCCATGTTCATGCTGCCGAACACCGCAACGATGCCGCAATCTGCCATGGAAACCTCCTCGTCCGCGGGATCTGCGCCCGCTGTTGGCCATCAATCATGCGCTCTCACACCTCTATAACTTTAGTTCACTTTGATGTGAACGCGCGCTTGAGCTTGCGCCGGCAGCAAGCATTCACAGGAGCAGGCGGCTACAATGAAGGCGTGCTGATTATTCTCGTCATTGGATGAAGTTTTATGGAACAATTCCCGCGATCGAGTTCGCGCAGCTCACGCCACGCGAGCGATCAACAAGCGCCGCACGAACGTTCGCGCGCTAACCGACAAGCCACCGAGCCGCGCCGCGCTGCAGGCCCCCATCGCACGCCCGCCAACAAGGGTGCCCGCCCCAACAGCGCCGCAAAAGAACAAGCACCCACACGCCCCAAATCTCGTTATATCCCCGCCCTCGACGGCCTGCGCACGCTCGCCGTCGTCGCGGTGGTACTCTATCACCTCACCCTCACATGGGCACAGGGCGGTCTGCTTGGCGTCACGGTCTTCTTTGTGCTCTCGGGCTACCTGATCACGCGCCTGCTCATCAACGAGGTATCAAAGACCGGCCGCATCGACCTCAAGAGCTTCTGGATTCGCCGCATCCGTCGCCTGGTCCCCGCCGTGGTAACGGTAGTGTTCGTGACCTGCGCGCTGTGCACCATCTTTAACCACGTGATGCTCACCAAGATGCGCCCCGACATCCTGCCGTCGCTGTTGTTCTTCAACAACTGGTGGCAGATTGCCCAAAACGTCTCGTACTTCAATGCTCTGGGCGACCCCTCGCCGCTCACGCACTTTTGGTCGCTTGCCATCGAGGAACAGTTCTACCTGATTTGGCCGCCACTGCTGTTTGCCATGGTATCCATGCATGTGAGCAAGCCCAACACGCGCCGCGTGGTTCTGGGCCTTGCCGCGGCATCCGCCCTCGCCATGATGGTGCTTTACAACCCTGCCGCCGACCCCAGCCGCGTGTACTACGGCACCGACACCCGCGTGTTCTCGCTGCTGCTGGGTGCCTGGATGGCCTTTATCCCCGATCGCGACCTGGCGCCGGTGCGTCTCGCTCATCGTTTGGGACTCAATCGCCTGGCTGGCGCCGCCAAGCATGGCAAGAACGCCGAGGGCAAGCCTGGCAAGAAGGTCGATGAATCAGCCGAGACCGCCCCGGCACAGCCGAGCGCCCTCGTACGCTTTTGGTCCTCGCCCGCGTCCATCGATGTGTTGGGTGTCGTGGGCCTGGCTGGCCTTGCCGCCATGGTCGCGCTCACCAACGGCTACACCGCGTTTCAGTATCGCGGCGGCACGCTGTTATGCTCCATCCTCACGCTCATGGTCATCGCGGCCTGCGTGCAGCCCCGGGGCATGGTCGCACGCGCTCTTGCCGTCGAGCCGCTCGTATGGGTCGGCAAGCGCTCCTACAGCATCTACCTGTGGCACTATCCGCTGCTGCTCCTCATGAACCCGGTCGCCAACATCAGCGATACGCCCTGGTGGCAGTATATCTTGCAGGTACTTGTGGTGGTCGCCGTAGCCGAATGCTCCTATCGCTTTATCGAGACGCCGTTTAGGAAGGGTGCCTTTGGACGCACCGTTTCCGAGCTCCGCGAAGGCACCACCACGCCCGCAAGCTGGGCGCGCGCGCATATTCCCGTGTGCGCCGTTTGCGGCGTCGTGCTTGTCGTGGCGCTGGGTGGTCTGGTCTTTGTGCCCGACACATCCGCGCTGAGCGGCGAGGGCGCCGAAATCCTAAACAAGGAAGCCAAAAATGCAAAACCCCGGGACCAGCGGGCGGCCGATGACACCGACAAGGACAACGACGGCTTCCCCGATGGCTCCTACGACCTGTTGATGATCGGTGACTCCGTGTCGCTGCGCGCCGTTGATTCCTTTGACGGCGTGTTCCCGCACAGCCACATCGATGCCGAAAAGGGCCGCCAGTTTGATGCGGGCCGCGCGACATTTGAGGGCTATATCCAGCAGCACCTTGCCGGCAAGCTCGTGGTCTTTGCGCTGGGCACCAACGGCCTAGTGACCGATGCCCAGATTGACGCCATCATGGCCGATGCCGGCAATCAGCGCACCGTCGTATTTGTAAACACGCGCAGCCCGCAGCCATGGGTCGGCGCCACCAATCAGGCCATCGCCAACGCCGCCACGCGCTATAAAAACGTGCGCGTTATCGACTGGTACGGGCACAGTGCCAACCGCAACGACCTGTTCGACGGCGACGGCACGCACCTGTCGGCCACCGGCGTGACCGAGTACCTCAACCTGATCCACGATGCCGTCAAGAAGGACTTGCCCGTGCACCCCGAGGACCACGTTAACGATCCGCAGCCGGCGGCCGTCAAATCCGCTGCCGACGCACTCGTCAACGCGCTCGCCTACAAACCGCACAAGCTAGGCGGCGACAAGTAACGCACCGTCAAATCCGCTTGCACCCGGAGGGGGCGTAGGCCACAACCGCCGCCCCCAACGGCAGGCTGGAGGTGCTCAAGGCCGGCCTGGCCCATGAGCAGTATGTCACCAATCTGATTCACACGATCTACGATGCAGCCTATGAGGTCAAGGACTTCCGCACCATGCAGTTCCTGGATTGGTTTGTCAAAGAGCAGGGCGAGGAGGTGAAGACCGCCGCGGATATGATCAAAAAGATGGAGCTCTACGGCGACGATGCCAAAGGCCTCTACATGCTCAACAGTGAGCTGGCGGGCCGCACCTATGCAGCTCCCAGTCTGGTACTGTAACCTGTAGTTGAAACTGTAGACAAGGTGGGCGCCCTGCTATGGACAGGGCACCCACCTTACACATATATGCCGCGTCATGGCATAAAAAGCTCAGGCCGCGTAGTCCAGGGCGACTGGGCGCTGGTGACAAACATAGTATAGAGGCGGCTGAGGGTATTCCAGCTCTCCTGATCCAGCGTCC
>URFU01000045.1 GCA_900547125.1 uncultured Collinsella sp. | reverse complement strand
GGATGAGCGTGGAGCCGGGCGCCACACGGCTCCCGCACGTCGCCAAGGTCTTCGCCCTGCTTGTCTTGCCAAGGCCCTCCCGGATGAAGATTGAATTGCCTGGCTCATCGCAGCCGAGCGCGACACGGCCTCTACCCGAGACCATCATCTCTACACATAGCCCATCATTCGACAAGAACGCGCAGTTTGTCCTGCATAGGCGCATGGTGTCCCCCTCCGCCGCAAGAGGTGAGCAAAAGAGAGGCTCCCCTCGCCACTACCGGACAAAGGGACCTCTCTGGGGAAACACGCTATAAAACCTTCTTGCCGGGCGGTCGAGTACAGCACCGACGGCGTATCCGTGGAGACCTACCCAGAGCCCACGCCATTTCAAGTTTCTTGGTCTTCAACGCCACAATCCGATAATCATCCAGCCGTCGAAATGACCTCGTCACAGGCGGCAAGCATCTCCTCGTCATGAGTGACAACGATTACAATATGGTCTCTCTTAATTTCATGAAGCAATTTGATCAGCGCGCCTCGACTCTTCGCATCAAGTGCTGAGGTCGGTTCATCAAAAAGCATAACGTCCGGCGATTTCAACAGCTGTCTCACAATTGCAATCTTTTGCTTCTCGCCGCCGGACACCCCTCCTTTCCCGCCGTCAAGCATCGCCGTTGCCCCGTTCTCCACAGAAGCAACCATTTCGTCTAGCCCCAATATGACAAGCATCCGATTCAGCTTATCCATCTCGTAATCATCAGAAAGCAGCGTAAGATTATCGAGAATCGTCCCCTCAACGATAGGGGGTTCTTGCTCCGTAATGCTGACTCGACACCGCCGCAATGCATATCGATCGACGCAACGCTGTGACACCCCGTTGTAGCGAACGGCCCCTTCTGTGTCATCTGGATATAGCCCCAATATCACTGACAGCAGCGAGCTCTTCCCCGAACCATTCGGCCCCGAGATTCCATATAGCCGACCCCTGGAAAACGCGAGCCCCTCAATGCTTAACGCGACCCTTTCCGCCCCTGGATAACGTAGCTTGATGTTCTCTAGACGGATTTCCTCAATCGGACCAAGCGCCAATTTGCCATTCGCTTCCACCGGGACATCCCAAATTCTTTTCAGCCGCTCATAGCATACGCGATTAGTCTGGTAATCCCTTCCCCAGCCCAACAAATACTGTACCGCTGAGCTTAAGTTCGAATAATATCCAACAGCAGTCACGAGAAAACCAGGCAACAGTCTCCCGCCCATCACTTCAACCGCGCCCACAGCAAGAAGACATCCTTGAGCGGCGGAAGCGACCAACGCGTTGCCAAAGGTAAATCTAGACCCTACTTCCTGATTTGCTCTCATCGTTGGATAGAGCCCATTAAAAGCTTCGACCAGTACAGCGCGGGACCTATCGAACAAAGCATGTTTGCGGATGAAATCAACTTTCTCCAACTGATCTTGTAGACAGGAAAAAAACCTCGCGCTCTGCTCTTGTACGTCAAAACTTCTCTCAAACAGCCTTGCGCGTGAAACCGCATAAAAAGCGGCACTCGCTGCCGCAAGAACAAGGCAGACCACACTCAACTTGATATTCAGGCTACCGAGAACAAACAGGGCGGACAAAAGGGTGATAACGTTGCTTGAAACCCCCACAACCGAGTTGATTACGAAGATGACAAGGTCATTAGCGTCGTGATTGATTTGCTGGTTATAATACGACGCGTTGAAGCCCTCGAAGAATGCCTGGGGAAGGTGCTTCACGTGCTCAAGCGTATCCGCATTTAAGCCGAACCCCGCATGCGACTGAAGGTTGATGTACAGCATCTCTGAGCAATACACTAGTCCCGCTCGAACCGCTTGGACCGCAACCAAAATAAGGCAACAAACGAGAACGGCGGCAAGATCGGCGCTGGCCGGCATCGCCAATCGGTTTACCACTATGCCGGTAAGAAAGGGACCCGCAAGCGCAAGCAGCCCGACCAAAACTGTTACGACAAGATAGGCGTAGAATCGACCGCCCAGTATATATTTTCTACAGAGATTAAGCATCAGCCTCATTTTGCCCCGCACCCCGTTTTGCCGTATTCATCATCTGGGAGAGCAGCATTTTTTGCTCGGCATCATACCGGAAGGAAACGCAACGTTTCCCCTCACCGTTTAAGGCGTGGTTGGGGCACCCTCCCATGCACATGGGAAAAGCAAAGCACTCTTGGCATTCCGGGTCATCCGGCTCATATGCCATCCAGTTAATCATGTTCTTGCTCAACATTGGCGGCTCGAAAATAGTTCCGACCCTCCGCTCCTTCATTCCAATGTCATCCCAGCACTTATACAAATCTCCGACGGGATCAACCACGTACGAGTTGATTCCAACGGCGCAACATATCCCGAAATTCGTCCCACCAAAAGGTTGAACTTTGAAGCCCCGCGCAATTGCCCTTTTATAAAACTCAGTCTCCTCATACGAGAACTCTTTTACAGTAAAGCAGTGGCTGTCGTTCGCACATACCTGATTGATATCGTCAACAGGGGCTAAATAGAAGTGAACCTTATTCATCAGGCCATTTAGCTCGAGATAATCCAATAGCTCTTGAGCGGCCTCGATGTTGGTCTTGTCGACGTTGCTCCTTATCGAAATATCGATGATGTCGGCACACTCTTTGACGTTCTTGAGAATACGTTCGTATGTAGGGCTTCCGTCGTGAAGAATCCTTCTCGAATCGTGATCCGACTTCGATCCATCTATAGTCACTTGCGCGCTCGTCACACCACATGCCGCGAGCCTCCTTGCAACATCAGGCGTCAGCAGATAGCCATTTGTCACTATCGATGCGGAATATTCACACGTTGGCCCCACGACATCTTTCAGATCCGACGTAATCCGTTCGATCATCTTCATTCCGAGCAGAGGCTCGCCGCCGTACCATCCAACTGAGAGACTTGCGATACCAGGATAGTAATCTTTCACGAACTTGGAGAGCTGTGTCAAAACCTCCTCGCCCATCGTCGTGTACGCCTGTCCCTTTTCATAGCAGTAGGGACAGCAAAAGTTGCAAGCCATCGTTGGCGCAATGGTAAGGGACAGAGCAGTATTCGCAAAGCGCGCGGCGCGACTTTGCAACCTGATCTCCCCAAGCTCGTCCCTCTCCTCATTGACTAGGATGCCTCCCCTTATCAGCTCCGCGACAAGATCATCGGCATCCCGAACGTCCCCTTCTTGAATCCTTTTGAATTTCTACGCGTATTCCGGATTTAACGACAGGATGCCGCCGGTTCGCGCATTCATGATAAGAAGACTTCCGTTATGTTCATGCACCACATTAAATTGCGACAGTTTCACTTCGCACCATCTCCATTTCCAATCAAATCCATATCGACCCTCAGACGCTGCGCATACGCCAGCGCACTACCTTCTTCGATAAAAACTGCACGAAAGCAGCAATAGACATGCGAGCGACACGATGACCGCATGGCCGCATGCAGCCATCAGGACCGTCCCGCCGGCAGCCCCGCACGCCCTCATCCAATAAGCCATGTGAACCGGGGGTAAAACGGTTGGGAAACTCATCGCGATAACAAGGCCCGCGAACGTTGCGACCAGCAAGGCTCCCGACACAAGAGATCTGATCCTGAACACCTCATATGCAACCGCAACCATCAGCGTATAAGCGGCGTCTATAACGATATTCGACAGGAGTGCCGAGGTCACATTACCAACCGTAAGGCTGTCTAGACCGCTTCCGGAGCACTCGGCAAAGACCGCAGCGACACCGAGAGTAAACACGATGTAGGGGCACAGCGTATACACTTCGCAAGCCAATGTCTTTGCCGCAAACAGCTGCCAGCTGCGGAAGCCCCGAGCAATCGAAACTCCCCTTGCCGACACGCTCGTCGCATCACCGAATAGCGTCCCCGCCACAACAACAGAGACGATTGGGAAGAACACCGTATGCGCCATGGAGACGACACTTAGCCAGGAAGAGATACCCGTTGGCCCAACCCCTATCGAGAAAAGATAGCCCGGATCGGCGGAAAAGCCAAAGAACTGGCCCTCTCCCCCTGCGGAGACCCATGCGCCGGACCCGGCAAACACATAACTCCCCGCGATGCCCAAATACATCAGCGCTATTATCACGGCGAGTTTCATTCTCCTTGCGCGGAACAGTTCCGCCCTGACCGACATCCCAAGATTCATCGAACCGCCGTCCTTACAAATAGCGAGACGAGCGCAACTCCAACCGACACAAGCACAGTGCCGCCCGCATACAGCAAAACCTGAATTACACCAACATTCTGCATACTCAGGGAACACAGGTTCATCAGGTAATACACGGGCGAGAGCATGAGCAGCAAGCTGGGCTGACCGCTTCCGTATGTACTTGGGAACCACACCATCACAAATGTCGAAACCGCTATTGCAACGACGCTGCTCGCCACCACACTCCTCGTGAGCAAATACAGGGCGAAGGTAGCGGCGTACATCGAAATGAGCAGCAGCGCGATCATCAGCGCAATCGATACAAATTGGGCAAACCCTGAGCACGAGGCCCCAACGTCCCATTGGGCCATCTTGGTTAAATACAGCGCAGTCGTAGAAAGAAGATACACGGCACCGACCAGAGTGCAGTTCACCAACAGCTTCGTGATCACAATCGCCGCCTGCGACACCCCTCGCGATCTCGATACGGCGTAAGCCACGGATTCAAAGTCTCTCGACGTAGCGTAAACCGCGTAGAGAATCGTCACCGGAATCCAGACCACTGTAGACGCAAAAGACGTCCGGGCAACAGAGCCCAAAACGTCCCCTGCATCCACTAGGTTTCCAATAAAACCTATAGCCCCTCCAAGCGTATACGGGTCATCACCGGCGACCATGATCAGCACCTCAGACGAAGTCGCAGCCGCAACCACATACAGCACAGCCGCAAGCGCAATCATCAGAGCGGTCGCCGAGTGCCTGGCGAGCAACCATACCTCGCTCCGAAAAGCTGAGATGAACTCGCGTTTCATCACAGCTCGCTCTCTCGACCGATGAGCTCCGAATAAAACTCCTCAAGGCTCTTCCTATGAGAATACGCCTCCGCAACCCTCACACCTGCGGTCGAGAGCGCTTCGATTGCAATGGCCCGCCCTTCCTTTTTCTCCTCATAGCGCATAAGGACGCTGCCGTCCGGCAGAAAAGAATGTGAGGTCTCATCTCCGAGAACCGATCTCGTTCGCTCCAGATCGTCCACATGCAACACGAAACCACCGCGGCATGACTTTTCCAGCTGAGGTGCGGTCATCCTTCGAATGAGGCGACCATGACTTATGAAGAGGTAATCAGTTGCCAGCTTGTGCATCTCCTCAAGATTGTGGCTGGATACGAGAATCGTTTTACCTTGATCTTTGTTAAGATGCGTAAGGATTTTTCTTACTTCGACTATCCCCATCGGATCCAGGCCGTTTGTCGGCTCGTCCAGGATCAACAGCTCCGGATCGCCCAGCAACGCTATGGCCAGATCGAGACGCCTCCTCATTCCCATTGAGAAGTTCTTCACTTTCTTCCCGCCGGCCTCCCCCAAACCGACGGTTGATAACACACCGTCGATGGAACGATCGGTGGGAAGCCCCCACTCAATACAGCGAACGACCAAGTTGTCTCGCGCGGTCAGATTAGGATACGAAGCATTGAGGTCGGGCATATAACCCAGCCTTTCCCTGCAGCTCCGTATTTCACGTCTCCCGGTTTGCCCAAACATCGAGATCGTTCCTGACGATGGCTCCGAAAGCCCCGTGATCAATCGAATTAACGTGCTCTTGCCGGCACCATTCTCCCCAATGAGTGCACACAGCTCGCCTTCCATTAAAGAGAACGAGACTGATTTAACCGCTTCAAACCCGCCATATCTCTTGGATATGGCACGCAATTCAACTGGGACTTCCCGCATGGACGACATCCTCCCCGTCAATAAAAAGGGACGACATGGCAATTGTGCGGGGTTATAGGTAACGTCGGTTCGCCCCCCCCATATTGCAATGCCACATCGCCCCTCAGGCGCTGCTGGCCAAAATATCTTTGAACAGTCTGTGCACGCCGTACGGCGTGCACTATCCGCTAAAAGCGGATAGTGCACTCCTGTGAAGAACACTTGGTGCTGCAGCTGCCGTGCGCGTAAAAGAAGCAATTGTTGCACATGGGCTCAGCCCCGGCTGACGGCTCGGTAATCCATTCCATTTCATTCCCCTCCTTTCGCGGTAGAAAGCCAGTTCATCTCTGCCCCCTAGAAACGGAACGTGCAGGACTGATTGGGGCACCTCTTCGTGCATCCCCCGTGCGCGTAGAAGAAGCAGTTGCCGCACGCGGGTGCAACGCCTTCCTCCGGCTCGTTAATCCAATCCATCTCTCCCTCCTTTCCTTGCATACCGAATTGATAATGTTATTCTAATTCGATATGTATCATATTTCAATATAAGCTTATTTATATATTACACAAGGTAAGCACCCCCCCTGCATCCAGCACAGGAAATGACTCTCTCGTTCCCCAGTGACGCGGCGAGAAATACAGGCCACTGCAGGACGTTGAATGAACAGCCCGTGAAAACCGTTGTTTTCACGGGCTGCACCTGCTCAATACTTTTTTATTCTCCAGCCTCAGTCGTCTCTAAGATCGACCACGTAAACATGATCTGACTCCAGGACCGGGTCATCACCCGTCGCGGTCGCCCTGCTCAGCGCGTTGCGGGCGCGCCGCGTCGCCAGTTCCTCAAGTTCTCTTTCGTTGACGCGCTTAATAAGATCGCCAGGCTGGCAATCAAGCTCTACGCAAATATCCAGCAATGTCTTTAACCTAATTGCCTTCACCTTGCCATTTCGTATTTTTGAGATACTTGCCGGTGTGTGCCCGGTCGCCCGAATGATATCCGTACTCGTCTTTCCGCGTCGAAGCAATAAGCTTTCAAGCTCAATAATCAGATAGTCCATGCCGCCCCTCACACCAAATCCTCGGTCTGGTCTTGAAGCAGAGCTCCGTAGCGCCATATCGCAGAAATCGAGAAGCAGCAAACGGCCCCCAGCACAGCACCAATATCTATGGGCAGGGCCAGGTTTTCAAACATCGAATAGGCGTTCCCCAGCAAGTCGAAGGGGCCAATCACTATCGAAAGAAACCCCGGAGAAAACAAGAGGCCACCTATTGCTGCTGCAACAAACAGCCACCCGATAATCGAGACTCTTCGAGCATGCGAAAGGGTAAAGGGCGATTCGCCATGAGCCATGTCCATGCTGATTCCCCGCAGGGTCCATGTGGCCCCTCCGGAAATCAGAAGATACATCAAAGGAACCACTACGGAAACCGTCTTTGATGGATCATATAGGTTTCCTTGAGCAGCCATAAGCCCAATGGAAATAACCACCACCACCGAACAGCAACACACCGCTATAAACAGCGCCGTAAACAGAATCCCAAGCCTTCTTCCGAGAGTCATCATCTTCTGGATGGACTTATCGATCTTCTGGGCGCTATTCACCACAGCTCCTCCTAAAGCAATCAGAGGTCTTCTTACTTACTGTTTTTCCTACATTGTAACGAACTCGATAAGAAGAGGGTCGCTTCACGCCGCGCAATCCCGAACTCCAAGCGTTTCTCATCAGCATTGCCCATCTTTCGAGTCGAAATTCAAATCCAGTTTCTTATCGCATGCCGAAATCAACCCGAACTGGATGTGACTGGAAAACAGCGCGCTGCGTCGGTCGCGCTTTCCCGAGCGACTCTGGCACAACAGACGATATGAGTTGAACATTGGGGCCTCTCCCCTTGCAGCTCTCTCGTGGGTCGGGCGACAATGGTCGTACCATCAACCGCGGCCGCGCGCTGCGGGCCCTCGGCCTCGGCTGCGTCGTCGGGGCGGTCCCGAAGATGCACCGGCCCGCGGCCGACCGCGGCCGCAAGAACGACCGCCGCGACGCCGAGTGGCTGGCACGCATGCTGGCGCGCCGCAACGTCGTCGAGGTGTGGGTCCCCGACGAGCGCCCTCGAGGACGCGCGCGACGACCTGCAACACGCCAAGCAGCGGATGTCGAAGTTCCTGCTGCGCCACGGCCTCGTCTTCGACGAGACGACGCCGGCCGGCAGGCGCAGGGGCGCCTGGACGGGGGCCTACTGGGACTGGACGGAGTCCCTCTCCTTCGACGAGCCCGACGACGCCGCGGCCTACGAGCACTACATGGACGGAAATGACCTGGTAGAGAACCCTCGCACCGTCTACGTCGCAGGGGACGTAGACGAACTCGTCGAGCACGAGCAGCCTCGCGGGCGACACGTCGTTCAACAGTTTCGACAGCGTTCCCTTGCGCTTCGCGTTGCCGAGCTCGAGAACCAGCTGCGCGGTCTGCCAGAACCTGACCGACATGTCCGCGGCGACCGCGCGCATCGTGAGGGCGACTGCCATGCGCGTCTTGCCGCGCCTGGACTTACCGAAGAAGACGAGGTCTTCGCGCGATTGTTTGTGTCAACGGCCAACTGAATGTGAACCCTTCTTGCATTGTTGCAACCTGGCTGGCAGCCGGTCTTTAATGACGACGACCATTGTCGCCCGACCCACAAAAGAGCCGCAAGGGGAGGAGCTCCCAATGTTCAACTCATATCGTCTATGGCGCACTACCATTCACCGAAAGTCGGCAACTTTTTCATTCTCTCTATACATGTTTAAACAACATGTTCTACAATAGGGACAATAGAAATGGAAACTCGGGACGAGCCGTCTATCCATCTACGGCGCAGCCCCTTATTCAAAAGGACGGTGAGCACATCCATGGAGCGTGCAAGCGGTGTTCTCATGCCCATCTCGTCTCTGCCCGGACCGTACGGTATCGGCGGCTTTGGCTGGAATGCCTACGACTTTGTCGATTTCCTCGCCTCGTGCAAACAACATTACTGGCAGATTCTGCCCCTTACGACGACGAGCTATGGCGACTCGCCCTATCAGTCGTTCTCGGCCCGTGCGGGCAACCCCAACTTCATCGACTTTGCCGAGCTTATCGAGGCCGGCTATCTGGAACAGCGCGATATCGACGGTGTGTATCTGGGCTCCGACCCCAACAACGTCGACTATGGCGCGATTTTTAGCGGTCGCCGTCAGATTCTCGACCGCGCCGCCGAGCGCTTTGCCGCCGACAAGCCGGCCGACTTCGACGGCTTTGTCCAAACCAACGAAGACTGGCTCATCCCCTACTGCGAGTTCATGACCGTCAAGGAGGAGTGCGGTCTCAAGGCATTTTGGGAGTGGCCCGAGGAGCTCCGTACCCGCGGTGAGGCTTCTGCCAAGGTCTGCGCCGCCCATCCCGCGCGCATGCTCTACCACCAGATGACGCAGTACTTCTTCGATCGTCAGTGGAGTCGCCTCAAGGCCTATGCCAACGAGCGCGACATCCTCATCATCGGCGACCTGCCCATCTATGTCTCGCGCGACTCCGTCGAGATGTGGGCCACGCCCGAGCTCTTTAAGATCGACGCCGCCGGCAATCCCGTAAGTGTCGCCGGCACGCCGCCCGACCAGTTCTCGGCCACCGGCCAGTACTGGGGAAATCCCATCTACGACTGGGATGCCATGGAAGCCGACGGTTTCTCCTGGTGGGAGGGCCGCATCCGCGCCGCCCTCGACATGTACGATATCATCCGCCTGGATCACTTCCGCGGCTTCGAGGCCTATTGGGAGGTGCCGTTCTCCTCACCCGATTCGTCCTACGGTTCGTGGACGCAGGGCCCCGGCCTCAAGTTCTTTAAGACGCTCGAGGAAAAGCTCGGCACACTGCCCATCATCGCCGAAGACCTGGGCTTCCTCACCCCCGGCGTCATCGACATGCGCGACAACTCGGGCTTCCCCGGCATGAAGATCTTGCAGTTCGCCTTTGAGGGCACCAACTCGTACTACCTGCCGCACAACTACATTGCCAACACCGTCGCCTATGTGGGCACACACGACAACGAGACGGCGCGCGGTTGGTTTGAGGGAACGGCCACCCCGCGCCAGCGCGAGCAGGCGGCCCTGTACACCCACCAGCAGGCAGGCGAGCCCATGGCCGATGCACTCAACCGCACCATCGCCGCCAGCGTGAGCGATACCTGTATCTACACCATGCAAGACCTGCTCAACCTGGGCAACGAGGCACGCATCAACACCCCCGCCACCCTGGGCGGCAACTGGACCTGGCGCATGCTCGATGGTGCCATCACCCGCGAGCTCGAGCACAAGCTCACCGACTGGACCGAAACCTACTTCCGCATTCCGTCGGAAGCCGAAATTGAGCTTCCCCAATAGGAGCCACCGCACCCGACCCCATTCCATCGTGCGGACGCGACCGCTTTTCCCGCGCGAGGCCACCCCAATCCCCTCGCGCGGGCTTCTTTTGAATTTCTGACATGTAGTCAACTCACCACAGGAGGAAACATGCCCCGTATCGATCTTGCGGATCTTGCCGAGCAGTCCTTTGGAACTTCGCTCGAGCAACTCGATGACCGCCGCATTTACAAACTGCTGGTCAAGCTCGTACAGGAGCGCTCCGCCGCCTGCCCGCTCAACAATGGCAAGAAAAAGCTCTATTACATCTCTGCTGAGTTTTTGATTGGCAAACTGCTGATCAACAACATGATCGACCTTGGCATCTATGCCGAGGCTAAAGACCAGCTCACCGCCGCCGGCCACGACCTCAACAAGATTGAGGATTTTGAGGTCGAGCCCTCACTCGGCAACGGCGGCCTGGGCCGTCTGGCCGCGTGCTTTCTGGATTCCATTGCCACGCTGGGCCTTACCGGTGACGGTGTGGGCCTCAATTACCATTACGGCCTGTTCCGTCAGCGCTTTGCCGACAACCAGCAGAAGGCCGTCCCCGATGAGTGGCTTGGCGAGCAGGACATCCTGATCGATGACGACCGCTCCTACACCGTCGAGTTTGGCGATTTTGCCGTCACCTCCAAGCTCGTCAACATCGATGTGCCCGGTTACGACCAGCCCACCAAGAACCGCCTGCGCCTGTTCGACCTGGCGAGCGTCGACGACGGCCTGGTCCCCGGCAGCTCCATCGACTTCGACAAGACGAAGATCGCCAAGAACCTCACCTTGTTCCTCTATCCGGATGATTCCGATGAGCAGGGCCGCCTGCTTCGCATCTACCAGGAGTACTTCATGGTGAGCAACGCCGCCCAGCTCCTGATCGACGAGGCCGTCGAGCGTGGCAGCAACCTGCACGATCTGGCCGACTACGCCGTGGTCCAGATCAACGACACGCACCCCACCATGGTCATTCCCGAGCTCATCCGCCTGCTCACCACCGAGCACGACATCGAGTTTGACGAGGCCGTTACCATCGTTCGTTCCATGGTCGCCTACACCAACCACACGATCCTTGCCGAGGCGCTCGAGAAGTGGCCGCTCGCCAGCCTGCAGAAGGTCTCGCCCGCCATCGCCGATATCATCGTCAAGCTTGACGAGATCGCCAAGGCCGAGCACGACGACCCGCGCGTCGCTATCATCGACGAATACGACACCGTCCACATGGCCCACATGGACATTCACTTTGGCTTCTCCATCAATGGCGTCGCCGCCCTCCACACCAAGATCCTGGAGGACACCGAGCTTCACCCGTTCTACGAGATTTATCCCGAAAAGTTCTCCAACAAGACCAACGGCATCACCTTCCGCCGTTGGATCCATGGGGCCAACCCCGCGCTCGCCAGTCTGCTCGACGATGTGATCGGCACCGATTGGCGCAGCACCGGCGACCTGAGCAAGCTTGCCGAGTTCGCCGACGACAAGGACGTTCTTGAGCGCCTGGCCGCCACCAAGGCCGAGGCCAAGACCATCATGCGCCAGTTTATGGCGCTCGAGCAGGGTGTGACCATTCCCTCCAACGCCATCATCGATGTTCAGGTCAAGCGTATCCACGAGTACAAGCGCCAGCAGATGCTCGCGCTCTACATCATCTGGAAGTATCTCGACATCAAGAACGGCAACAGACCTAAGCACCCCGTCACTATCATCTTTGGCGGCAAGGCAGCACCTGCCTACACCATCGCCCAGGACATCATCCATCTGATCCTGACACTGTCGCAGTGGATCGCAAACGATCCCGATGTGGCCCCCTACCTGCAGGTTGTCATGATCGAGAACTACAACGTCACTGCTGCCGAGCGTGTGATCCCCGCCGCCGACATCTCCGAGCAGATCAGCCTGGCCTCCAAGGAGGCGAGCGGTACTTCTAACATGAAGTTCATGCTCAACGGCGCTTTGACCCTGTGCACGCTCGACGGTGCCAATGTCGAGATCGCCGAGCTCGTGGGTGACGAGAACATCTACACCTTTGGCGCTTCCTCCAAGCAGGTCGAGCAGCTCTACGCCGACGGCAGCTATGACGCCGGTGCGCTCTACCGCAAGCCCGGCATCAAGTTGCTGGTGGACTTTATCACCAACCCCGCCTTTATGGCGACCGGCAACGCCGAGCGCCTGCAGCGCCTGCACGACGACATCAAGGGCAAGGACTGGTTTATGGCCCTGCTCGACATTGAGGAATACATCCAGACCAAGGAGCGCGTGCTGGCAGACTACGAGGACCAGGACGCTTGGATGCGCAAGGCGCTGATCAACATCGCCAACGCCGGCACCTTCTCGTCCGACCGTACAATCTCCCAGTACAACGACGAGATTTGGCACCTGAGCTAATTTCGTTTTCTTTACCCATCCTCTTGAAAGCGGAGTCGTGGCAACGCGGCTCCGCTTTTTGTGCCGATACGCCGGCCTGCGGTTTGTCTCGACTAAACAATCTCGGTCTGTAACACCTAGACGGTAAAACTGGGTCTACCTGTTACAGATCAAGACAAACGAAATTGTCCCGATGAACTGTCTCGATCTGTAACAGATAGCCGCTGGAATCGGGTCTTCCTGTTACAGAATGAGACAGACGGGTAAGGCGGATAAAACAATCTTGCTCTGTAACAGGTACATGCCGAAATCAGTCATACGTCTTACAGATCGAGATGAAAGGACAGGCAGCTCGACGCTGTCTCAATCTGCAACATCTAGACCCAATTTGGCCCTCCTCCTGTTACAGATCGAGACAAACGCCCGGTCAGACAACCCCAACACAAAGAAAGGCTCCCCTCTCGCCCAGTGGACGGGAGGGGAGCCTTATATGTGACCACGGCAAAAGGATGGCAAAGCCGCAGTCGCCCAAAGAGAGGGCCTGGATGCACCGGGCCTAGATAAGATTCTTGCCAGACACCTTATCGAAGAGATGGGTCGCGTTCTTCTCAAACTTGAACCAGATGGTGTCGCCCGCCTTGAGCGCGCCCTTGGCCTCAAGGTCGACAACGGGGATAATCAGGACAAACTGGCCGTCGGGAGCGGTCACGTGGACATGCTCGGTCGAACCCATGAGCTCGGTCACCTCGACGGTACCCTGGAGCGCGCCCTCCTCGCCCTTGTCGGCAAGCAGGATCTGCTCGGGGCGCACGCCGGCCGTGATCTCCTTCACGTCGCCGCCGTCCCAGTTAAGAGCGAGTTGAGCGCAGGTCTCGGGGGCGAGAGCAACGTTCATGTCCTCGGTCTTGACGGTAAAGCCGTTGCCCGAGCGCACCAGTTGGGCATCGAAGAAGTTCATCTGCGGCACGCCGATGAATCCGGCGACGAAGATGTTCGCGGGATGGTTGAAGACCTCCTGCGGCGTGGCGATCTGCTGGACGACGCCGTCCTTCATGACCACGATGCGGTCGCCGAGGGTCATAGCCTCGGTCTGGTCGTGGGTAACGTAGATGAAGGTGCCCTTGATCTCGTGACGCAGCTTAATGAGCTCGGCGCGCATCTGGTTACGAAGCTTGGCATCCAGGTTGGACAGCGGCTCGTCCATCAGGAAGACCTTGGGGTCACGCACGATGGCGCGGCCGATAGCGACGCGCTGACGCTGGCCGCCCGAAAGCGCCTTAGGCTTGCGGTCGAGGTACTCGGTGATACCCAAGATCTCGGCAGCGGAGCGAACCTTGCGGTCGATCTCGTCTTTGGGGACCTTCTTGAGCTCAAGCGTAAACGCCATGTTCTCGTACACCGTCATGTTGGGGTACAGAGCGTAGCTCTGGAACACCATGGCGATGTCGCGGTCCTTGGGCGCCACGTCGTTGACGCGCTTGCCGTCGATGAGCACTTCGCCCGAGGTAATGTCCTCCAGGCCGGCGACCATGCGCATCGTCGTGGACTTACCGCAGCCAGACGGGCCAACGAGGACGACGAACTCCTGGTCGTGAACGGTGAGGTTGAAGTCCTCAACAGCGAGCACGCCATCCTCGGTAACCTTGAGGTTGTGCTTCTTCTCCTCGGTCTTCTTCTTTTTGCCAAAGAAGCCCTTCTTTTTGGACTCGTTGTTGGGATACACCTTCTGAACATGTTTGAGAACGATCTCGGCCATGTCTTTACCTTTCGATATGCGGCGCCGCGCTGAGGGGCGCCGCAGAAACTTGCAAAACAGTTACGGCATCAGCCCTTGACGGCACCTGCCACCACGCCGTCGATGATGTACTTCTGGCAGAGGATGTACATGATGACGATGGGGATAACGACCATCATGATGCAGGCCATCATGGGACCGAGCTCGACGTGGCCGTAGCCGCCGCGGAAGTACTGGATCAAGATAGGAATGGTCTTGTACTTGGTGGAGTCGAGGGTAAGGTAGGGCAGCAGATAGTCGTTCCAGACCCACATGGTCTCGAGAATGCCGACCGAAAGATAGGTGGGCTTCATGATGGGAAGGACGATCTTAAAGAACACCTGGACCGGGTTGCAGCCGTCGATCATGGCCGCCTCTTCGATCTCGAGCGGAATGTTCTTTACAAAGCCGGCGAACATAAAGACCGCCAGGCCCGCGCCAAAGCCAAGATAGATAAAGCAGATGTTGAACGGCGTGTTGAAGCCGATGCGGTCCGCCAAATTGGACAGCGTGAACATGAGCATCTGGAAGGGCACGACCATCGAGAAGACGAACAGGTAATAGAAGAAGTTCGAGATCTTGTTGTTGACACGAACCACATACCAAGCGCACATGGAGCAGCACACCAAAATCAGCACGACCGACGTGACCGTGATGATGAGCGAGTACATAAATGCTGAGGCAAAGCCCTGCTCGTTAAGAGCGTGCAAGTAGTTTGCAAGGCCGTTGAACGTCTCGGGCGTGAGCAGATCGAACGCTGTGGTGGTGCTGATTGCGGTCGCTTTCTTAAAGGAATTGAGCGCGATCATGAACACGGGGTAGATCCACGCGAGCGACAGAATCGTAAAGAAGATTGAGAGCGCGCGGTTGATAACCTTATCGCGTTTCATTACTGCTGCACCTCCTTGGACCTCGTGGCCTTAAGCTGAATCATGGAGATGGCTACGACCAGGATGCAGAAGATGACTGCCTTGGCCTGGCCAATGCCCTGCCATGCGATACCGGCACGAGAATAGAACGTGTTGTAGATGTTCAGGGCGAGCATCTCGGTGGAGTGCGCGGGGGCGCCGCCGGTAAGGGCGAGGTTCTGGTCGAACAGCTTAAAGCCGTTGGTGATGGACAGGAACAGGCAAATGGTGATGGTCGGCATCAGGTTAGGGATCTTAACCTTCCAAA
>URFU01000044.1 GCA_900547125.1 uncultured Collinsella sp. | reverse complement strand
GCGCCTTTAGACGCGAGCCCGGGGCCCGTGGGTTATACCCTAAGAGCAAACCACCCTTTTTAAGGGTGGTTCTGATTTCACGGCACCTTGGCTCAAATGACGGGAGCTCGCTGTCGTTGCCAACACATCGGCGTTGCCTTGATTTGGATAGCTAATTTGGAACGTGTCCAAAATATCCACGCTCGTCCCCTTCGGATTACGTTGCCTGTGGCTGACAGCCGGGCGACGCCGGTCCGCGTGGCGGCGTATAATCGGCGGCAGATGACTTGGACGTTAGGAAACCATGACCGATAGCATGCAGCAGATGGCGCTTGACACGCTCGGCGCCTATTTTGGCTACACCTCGTTTCGCCCGGGGCAGGACCGCATGGTGGATGCGATTCTTGCCGGCCGCGATGCGCTCGGCGTTATGCCCACAGGCGCCGGCAAGTCCATTTGCTACCAGGTGCCTGCGCTTATGCTGCCTGGCATCACCTTTGTGGTGAGTCCGCTGCTGTCGCTTATGGAGGATCAGACCCGCGCGTTGCTCGCGGCGGGTGCGCGACCCAGCTATCTCAACTCCAGCCTCACGCCGGCTCAGCAAAATACCGTGCTCAAGCGGGCGCGCGAGGGCCGCTATCAGCTTATGTACGTGGCACCCGAGCGTCTGCTCGAGCCGCGCTTTTTAGCCTTTGCGCAGGAAGCCGCGGCGGACGGTGGCATTGGCGTGCCGCTCGTGGCCATTGACGAGGCCCACTGCGTGAGCCAATGGGGCCAGGATATCCGCCCCGCCTATCTGCAGATTCGCGAGTTCATCGATTCGCTGCCGCAGCGCCCGATCGTGGCGGCGTTTACCGCCACGGCGACCGAGCGCGTGCGCGCCGATATCCAGCAGATGCTCGGCCTGCAAAACCCGGCGACCGTGGTGACGGGTTTTGATCGCAAGAACCTCTACTTTGGTTGCGAGGAGATGGGCGACAAGGCCAAGACCGCCTGGGTGCGCGACTACGTGATCGCGCATTCGAGCGAGAGCGGCATCGTGTATTGCTCGACCCGCAAGACGGTCGACGCGCTGGCCGCGGAGCTTGCCGAGGCTCTGTGCCCCAGCGGCATTCGCGTGGGCCGCTACCATGCCGGCATGGGCAACGACGCCCGCCGCCAGAGTCAGCGTGCCTTTATCGACGACGACATCCAGGTGATGGTTGCTACCAACGCCTTTGGCATGGGCATCGACAAGCCCAACGTGCGCTACGTGATTCACAACAACGTGCCCGAGAGCATCGAGGCGTACTACCAAGAGGCGGGCCGCGCCGGCCGCGATGGCGATCCGGCAAGCTGCCACCTGCTGTGGAACGGTAACGATTTCCGCATGCGCCGCTTTTTGATCGACCGCGGCGATGCGGCCGACGAGGCGCTCGATGACGAGCAGCGCGCGTGGGCACTCCAGAATCGATATCGTCTGCTCAGCCAGATGGAGGGCTACTGCAATACCACCGGCTGCCTGCGCGAATACATGCTGCGCTACTTTGGCGACGAGGCCGCGGCCGAGCATGCGGCGGCCGCGGCGGGCGGCACGGCAGACGACGCCGAGGGCTGCGGCAACTGCAGCAACTGTCTCACGCAGTTCGAGGTCGAGGACGTCACCGATATGGCCCGCGCCGCTGTGCGCTATGTGGCCACGCGTCCCATGCGCTTTGGCAAGTCGCTGATCGCCGATGTGCTCCACGGCGGCAACACCGAGCGCATTCGCCAGATGCATCTGGACGAGGACCGCGGCTACGGTGAGCTGTCGGGCGAATCGGTCGGGCGCATCAAGGACATCATCGGCCAGCTGTGCGGCCGCGGCTACCTGGCTACCTCGCAGGGGCAGTACCCGGTCGTGGGGCTGGGTCCGCGTGCCGGCGAGGTCGAGGACGAGGCGTTCGCCTTTACCGTCAAGCGTCGCGCGTCCAAGCGCAAGGCCTCGGCCCGCGCTCGCCGCGCCGTCGATCTGCTGCGCGAGGAGGCCGAGCTGGATCAGCGCCCGCGCGTTGGCGACGATGCCGAGCTGTTCGAACGCCTGCGCACCCTCCGCAAGGAGATCTCGACGGAGCTGGAGATGGCGCCGTATATGGTCTTTTCCGACAAGGCCCTGCGCGGCCTGTGCCGCCTGCGCCCGCAGACGCGCGACGAGCTGATCCAGGTCAACGGCATTGGCGAGAAAAAGGCCGACGCATTTGGCGAGCAGTTTATGGCGGCGATTGAAGAATTTGAGTCCGAGCATGCGCGGGATGGAGCGTAACGATGGTAGCCGATAGCAAGACCGAACGTTCCGAGCGCGCCGAGGTGTCCGCCGTGCCACTGTACCAGCAGGTCATGGACGACCTAAAGGGCGAGATTGCGCGCGGCGTGTACGTGGCCGGCTCGCGCATCCCTGCCGAGATGGAGCTCGCGAAGTCCTACGGCGTGGGTCGCGTCACCGTGCGCCGCGCCATCGAGGAGCTGTCGCGTGCGGGGTATCTCAACCGCCAGCAGGGGAGGGGTACCTTTGTGTGCGCCCCCAAGCTCAAGCGCAAGATTCGCCAGAAGGGTGACGTTCAGAGCTTTTCCGAGGGTTGTGCTGCCAACGACATGGTGCCGGGTGCGCGTCTGGTGTCGCGCACGGTGGTCGCGGCGACGCACGAGGATGCGGTGTTCTTTGGCATGGAGCCCGGCTGCGAGCTCATCGTGGTCGAGCGCGTGCGTACGGCCGACGGCATCCCCGTCATGCTTGAGAACAACGCCTTTGTGCTCGCCGACCATCCCTACCTGCAGACGCTGGCCGACGAGGACCTCACCGATAACTCAATCTTTGCGCTCGTTGCCGAGCATTCGGGTCGCGCGCCGCTCAAGTCCGACCCCTGCACCGTGGAGATTGCGCTTGCCGATGCTCAGGCGGCCCCGCTGCTGGAGGTGCCGGTCGGCGAGCCGCTCTTCTATATGGAGGCGTACTTTACCGACGCTGGCGGGCGCCCTCTGCTGCTCGGTCGCCAAAAGATTGTGGGCTCGCGTTACGTCTTCGACATCTAACGTCCACAGATAGAACAACATAGAACAAATTTGCCGAGATGGCTTCACGGGTGTCGCCGTGCGTGCTATAAATAGGACAACATAGAACGACAGCAGGTACGAGTTGCCGTCGCTCAAAGCCGCCCCACAAGGAGGAACATCAGGATGAACGCACATGATCTGGTTCAGGAAATTATCGAGCGCAAGGGCAAGATTGAGAACGTCTTTTGGATCGCCTGTGGTGGTTCGATGATCGACCTGATGCCGGCTAACGAACTGCTCAAGCGCGAAGCCACCGCGTTTACCTCGACGGTCTACACGGCACGCGAGTTTTGTCTGATGGCCCCCAAGAGCCTAGGGCCGAAGTCGCTCGTCGTCGCCTGCAGTCACAGCGGCAACACGCAGGAGGTCGTCGACGGCTGCGAGATGGCGCTGGCCGCCGGTGCCGAGGTCGTTGCCCTCACCGACTGCGAGGGCTCCAAGATCGACAATGGCAAGTGGACTACCTGGGTCTATCCCTGGGGCGAGGGCGTGCCGCAGGCCGAGGTGCCGCAGGGTATCGGCGCTCTGATCGCCGCCGAGCTGCTCGACCAGCAGGAAGGCTACGAGGCACTCGCCGACATGTACGAGGGCCTCAAGCAGATGGATGCGCTGCTGCCCGCCGCCCGCGAGAAGGTCAACGCCGAACTGGGCGCCCGCTTTGCCGAACTCTGCCAGCAGCACAAGTTCTTCTATATCCTGGGCTCCGGCCCCAACTTTAGCCAGACCTACGCCATGGCCATCTGTTCGCTCATGGAGATGCAGTGGCAGCACTGCTGCTACATCCACTCCGGCGAGTATTTCCACGGTCCCTTCGAGGCCACCGAGCCCGGTGTGTTCTACTTTGTGCAGCTTGGCGCGGGCGAGTGCCGCCCCATGGAGGAGCGCGCCCTTGCGTTCCTCAATACGCACACCGATACGATTATGGTGCTCGACGCGCTTGAGTACGGCGTGGGCGAGGTGCCCGCCAGCGTGCGTTCGTTCCTGGAGCCGATCTTCTTCTACAACATGAGCTGCGAGCTGCGCGCCGCCCGCGGCAAGGTGTTCGACCACAGCCCCGAGGTTCGTCGCTACATGGGCATCGAGCAGTACTAGGTACCGGGAATTGTCTTTTTTGACGGGGCCTGCGCTGTGCGCGGGCCCCGTTTTACGTTGTGGCGGCCGGATTCGTGTCTGCGCGAAAACGAAGGTGAATACTTTTCCGCGAAGTGAACGACCTATTTTGGACCCCCGAAGCATCCACGCTTTTTGACGGCAAAACCGCAGGAAAAACTCGGCAAAACCGCAGGAAACGGCGTCTGAAAAGTGTCGATGCTTCGGGGGCTCATTTTTACTCGTTCACTTCGCGGAAAAGTATTCACCTTCGATTCGCAAGGGCACTGCGTGAGTCAAAAAAGCGGGCCGCGCCGGGGATTTCCGGCGCGGCCCGCTTAGTATTGTGCTTCGATTCGCAAGGTTGCGGCAGCCAGCGGCCTACTTTGCGTCGTAGGCCTCGGCGTCCCACCAGTCGAGCTGGGCGATGTTGTCGCGGATGTGCTGGCAGCTCTTGTGGAAGCCCTCGAGCTCGTACTCGGACAGGTCGAGCGTGTAGACCTCCTCGACGCCCTCGGCGCCGATCACGCACGGCAGGGATGTGAAAATGCCCTCCTCGCCATACTGGCCGGTCATGAGCGTGGAGGCGGAAAGCACGGCGTGCTCGTCGTGCAGCACGGCGGCGCAGACGCGCGCGGCAGAGTTGGCGACGGCGTACTCGGTGCACTGCTTGCCCTGGTAGGTTACGTAGCCGCCCTTGCGTGCGAGCTCCTCGACCTCCATGTGGTCGAAGGCGTACTTGTCGGGGTTCTCGGCCTGGAGCTCGTTGAGGCTCTTACCGGCGATGGTCGCGGCCTTAAAGGCGGCCAGCTGGCTAAAGCCGTGCTCGCCGATCATGTAGGCGTCGATGGACTTGGGGCTCACGCCGACCTTCTTGGAGATCTCGGTGCGCAGGCGGGCGGAATCCAGGCCGCAGCCCGAGCCGATAATCTTCTTGGGATCGTAGCCGGTCAGATGCCACAGCTCGGTGCACACGACGTCGCAGGGGTTGGAGATGCTTACGAAGATGCCGTCGAAGCCGGCGTCGACGATGCGCTTGGCAAAGGTGCGGGCGGCGTCGGTGGTAAAGAACAGCTCGCCGTCGCGGTTGCCGGCGGCCAGCGCGACCTTGCCGGCGGCGTTGACGATGACGTCGCAGCAGGCCAGCTCCTCGTAGTGGTCGTAGCAGTTGACGATTTTGGTGTTATACGGGACAAACGAAAGGGAGTCGCGCAGGTCCTGGACCTCGGACGTCACCTTGGCCTCGTTGATATCGCACAGGTACAGCTCGTCGGCAATGCCCTGCATGAGCAGGCTGTTGGCGACATGTGCTCCTACGTGGCCCTGGCCGACCACACCGATCTTACGCGTCTGGTACATATGAGTATCCTTCCGGCCGAGTTTTTCGCGTCGAACCATTGTAGCGTCCAGCTGCCACTTTGCTAGACTAAAGCGCCGTAGATTTTCGGGACATGCTTTAATCTCTACTTTTGGAGCGATTTGGGCCGCTGACGGCATCGCTGGGCGATGTGCTCGCGCGGATGGGGCCGGTCGTTGTACCATAGCTGCAACTGACTCGTAAGGAGCATCCATGCCCATTCGCATTCCCGACGCCCTCCCTGCCGCCGCGCAGCTCGAGAGCGAGAACATCTTTGTCATGACCGAGTACCGTGCGCTGCACCAAGACATCCGTCCGCTGCGCGTGCTCATCCTCAACCTCATGCCCACCAAGATCGCCACCGAGACGCAGATCATGCGCAAGCTCTCCAACACGCCGCTGCAGGTGGAGGTGGACCTGCTGCGCACAAAGACGCACGAGGCCACGCACGTGAGCGCCGGCCACCTGGAGACGTTCTACCGCACGTTCGACGACATCCGCGACATCCACTATGACGGCCTGATCATCACGGGCGCGCCCGTGGAACAGATGCCGTTCGAGGAGGTCGACTACTGGCCCGAGCTCTGCCAGATCATGGATTGGTCCACCACACACGTGCACTCTACGCTGCACATTTGTTGGGGCGCGCAGGCCGGTCTGTACCATCATTACGGTATCCAGAAGTACGACCTGCCGGCCAAGGCGAGCGGCGTGTTCGAGCATTATCTGGTGAAGCCGCAAAGCCCGCTGGTTCGCGGCTTTGACGACCGTTTCTATGCTGTGCATTCGCGCAACACCGATGTGCGCCGCGAGGACGTGGAGGCCGAGCCGCAGCTCGAGGTCGTGGCTGTGTCCGACGAAGTGGGCCTGTATATCGTCAAGTCGACCGACAGCCGCCGCTTCTTTGTATTTGGCCACCCCGAGTACGATACCGACACGTTGCGCCTGGAGTACGAGCGCGACGTGAAGCGCGGCCTCAACCCTCAGGTGCCAGCGCATTACTTCCCGAACGACGACCCCACCGCCGAGCCGCGCAACGTCTGGCGCAGCCAGGCTCAGTTGCTCTACACCAACTGGCTCAACTACTACGTCTACCAGACCACGCCCTACGACCTGGCCCGCGCCGGCGAGGAGCACTAGGCTACGGCTGTTGCTGTGCCGGCGGCGTGACGAGCGTGGATATCCGGACGGACGAGCGTGGATTTTCGGACATTTACAAATCGAGCGTGGATAATCTCCCACTTTTGGCTTGAAACTAGGCTCAAAACGGGAGATTATCCACGCTCATTTTTTAGGTATGTAGATGCCGATGGCTCGGCTAAGCGACGGTGCGTGCAGAGGCAAAGTCGCATTTGGCGTAGTCTTGAATCTCGACGGGTTTTTCTTTCTGATAATCCGATGGACCAAGGCCTCAAAATGTGGAGACAGGGACCTCTCGACAACCGCCCTGCCTGCAGATATAAGCCATCAGCCTAAAACGTCCAAAACCGTCAAGCATTTGGTCAGCGCCTGGACGGTATTTGGTCAGACTTCGCATGAAACCGTCTGGTACGTTTGCGCCGTTCCAAGATTTGGGAGGCGACATGGGAAACATGACGGCGAATCAAAGGCTTGCAAGTCACATTAAAGCATGCGAACAGCAGATGAGCTGCGTGTACGCGCGCACGGCGGCGGAGGCAAAGCAGATTCAGCGGCGGGCGGAGGCGGGAAGTCTCGAAGCGGTCATGCCGGGGCTGTATGCGCGTCCGGAATACTGGTCCGAGCTCAAGTTTCGGCAGCGTTATCTGCATCGGGTGCGGGCGCTTGCGCAAAAGCACCCCGACTGGACATTTTGCTCCTATACGGCGGCTGTTATCTATGGCCTTTCGGTTTCGCATGCCAATTTGACGCACATCCATATCGCCGCGATGCCGCCCCAATCGACGACGCCGGGCTCTCAGGTCATTCGTCATCGCTATGCTCGTCAAACACGGGCCACCCAGATGGATATCGCCGTAACCGATATCGATCAAACGATTACGGATTGCTTGGTCGATGCATCGTTTGTCGAGGGACTGATCATCGCGGATTCGGCGCTCCATGAGCAACTTTTGTCGAAGGAGCATCTCGTTGAGACTGTCGACAAGCTTGGCCTGAATCGTCGCGGTGTTGTGACGGCGCGCAGGGTTGCACGATGTGCCGATGGGCTGTCGGAAAGCGGCGGCGAGTCCAAGGCGCGTGCCCTGATGATCGAGCGCGGCTGGCAGACGCCGGAGTTGCAAGTTGAGCTGTTCGACCCGGTTGAGCCGGGACGACCGTATCGCGTCGACTACTTGTGGCGCGTGGGCGACCGGCTGATTATCGGGGAGTTCGACGGATTTGTTAAAAGCGAGAAGGCGGCGGAGGAGGGCAAGCTCGCGAAGACGCAGTTCGATGAGCGCCAGCGCGAGTCGAGGCTTTCGCTGCTTGATAACTGCAAGATCGTGCGCTTGTGCTGGGATGATCTAAGGGATCCGACAAAGTTCGATCGCAAGCTCAAGGTCGCCGGCGTGCCGCGTGCGTGCTGAGGCAGTTGCGGGACGTTTGGCTTGCACGAGCGTGGAAATCCGGACGTGTATTGGTTGAGCGTGGATTTTCGGACGCTTGTTGAATGAGCGTGGATAATCTCCCGTTTTTGACTCGTAAGGGGGCTCAAAGCGGGAGATTTTCCACGCTCATCTTGCGGGTGCGATACAGCGGCGATCAGGCGCTGATGATGTGGGGCAGCGGCAGGTCGTGGGCGTCGGTGGGAACGTGGTCGACACGCTGCTCGTCAAAGGCGATGCCGATGATTTGACATGCGGGCGAGAGCGTGGGCAGGTAGCGATCATAGCAGCCGCCGCCGTAGCCCAGGCGCGCGCCGGCGCGGTCGAAGGCTACGAGTGGCACGATGGCCATGTCGAGGGCCTCGGCAGGCACGATAGGGAAGCGGTCACTGTCGATGTCCATGGCCGCGAAAGTCCGCGTGGGGTGGGCGATAAACGGAGCCGAGGACGCATCGCCGGCGGCAACTGCCCGCATGCACATGCGCTGGCCACAAGCTGCGGCGTCTGTTGCCGAGAACATGCACGGATAGGCCACGCGCCAGCCGCGTTTGGCGGCCGCTGCGGCAAACGCGGCAGGATCGACTTCGGAACCCATGGCGGCATAGATGGCAACGGTGTGCGGCGCCGCGGCACCCAAGCGATCCAACAGCTCGACAAGTCGCGCACAGATAGCGGCGGACTTTGCCGCCCGCACATCCAAATCAAGAGCATCGCGCCGAGCAATCATCGCCCGTCGCAACTCAGCCTTGTCCATCCCAGCCTCCTCTAGCAAACCTGCCAAAAAGGGACAGGTTTATTTTGGCAGGTTTTATCTGGGCAAACGCGATATGGGCAGTAAAGCCACCGCAAATATGCCTGTGAACCGCGCCCTTTGTGGTTGTTTGGCCTATGCGTTAATGCTATAACGCCGCAGCGATTGCTTCAGTCACAAACTTATTGAGTGACTCACCCTTCTTTGCCGCTGCCAGCGCCGCTTGCTTGTGGAGCTCAGAGCCCGTTCTTACGTTGAACGAGCCCTTAAAAGCCCGCTCGGGTTCCTTGCCTTTCTCGGCGCAAAACTCAAGGTAATCGTCGACGGCGTCGTGGAAGCATTGCTCCACCTCTTCAGCTGTGGAGCCTTCAAATACGATTGCGTCCCTAATGCCGGTGACCATACCTGTTAGCACATGCTGTTCGGCATCGAACTCGACTGGGGCGAAATAACCCTTGTATGCCAAAACGTTACTCATGACTACCTCCGACATCTTGCAGAAAGCGAACGATGTTTCGAATGGTCCCCGCTGCCAATTCGTCAGATGGATGAGGTGCGTGCATTACGAACATCCTGCCATCTGATGGCCTGTAGAAGCGAACGCGCGATCCGGATGTCTTGCCTTTGCTGTCCATTTCAAAGCCATACGAAGCCATGACTTTTAAAAAATCCGCATAACGATACGTCGAAGGGCAGCTAAACAGTTGGGCGATGAGTTTATCGGTCCGAGTCATCCCGCCTCACATTCTGCAACTATATCTTAGTTGCAATTTAAGTCCGATGCAAGCACCCCTACTATAGAACATGTGTACGTATAGAACAAGTGTTCGAACCACCACTAAGGTGCCTGTCCCCTTTGTGGTGGTTTGGCTCCCGCTTGGCTTTGTTGCGCAACAAGGGCTGCATTTTTGGGTTTACCTTCATGGTGGAAGGAATGAACCGAAAGGAGCCCGCCATGTTTTGTCGCTCGTGTGGCACGCCGCTTGTCGACGACGCCCTCTTTTGCCCCGTCTGCGGCGCGCCCGTAGCACCCGACCAGGTCGCGGCCACGCAGCAACCCCAGCCTGCTGCGCCCGCTCCTGGGCAATACGTGCCCGTGCAGCAGCCCGCGCGACGCAAGCGTTCCAAGAAGCCCCTCATCGCTCTCGCCGCGGCACTTGTCGTGGCGGCGGGCATCGGCGGTGGTGCGCTGTTCTACTTTACGCAGATCGCGACCACGCCCATCGACGAGAAAACCTTCCCGGATAGCGGCATGCGTGCGCTTGTCTCGACCAAGTACGACACTAACGGTGACGGGCGCATCTCACACGACGAGGCCAAGGCGGTGACGTCGGTCGAGCTGGACGGCATCACGTCGACGCAGGGCCTGGGCAAGACATTCTCCAATATCGTTACAGTGGAGTCCGGCGACGACAAACTCGTCAACCTGGACCTTTCGGGTTGCGGCGACCTTAAGACCGTCGAGCTTAACTCGGCGAGCAACGTCACCGTCGTTAACCTGGACGGTTGCGACAACATCGAGAAGCTCGACCTTTCAAATGCCGGGGAGCTCAAAAGCGTCGATCTTTCGGGCAAAAAGAAGCTCGCCACGTTGGCACTGCCGCAGAATACGAAGGTTAGCGGCATTAAGGACACACAGCTTGACGAGCTGTGGCTGCCGGTGTCCTATGAAGGCACCGATAAATCGGACCAGTACGGCGATATCTACGAGATCGAGCGTGACGAGAACGGTTACGTCACGGGCTTCACGTCTGCCGTCAAGCAAGGCGGCGGCGTAAGCTACAGCGTTGAGCATGACGAGACGCATCGTATCTCTGAGATTGAGGAAGACCTGGCAGGCGGTTACGAGAACGTCAGCACGTTTACGTACGACGCCGACGGTAACGTCACGCGCATCGACTGCGATGCCGACATTAGCGATTCGTCGAGCACCACGACGTTTACCTACGACGCGGACGGAAACCTGATCAACAAGACGACCCATGCGGGTTACGGCGAGAGCGCGAGCACGTATGTCTACCAGGACGGCAACATGGTGACCAACACGGATACCAGCCCGGCCAATCCTCGGACGGTCGTGTATTCGTACGGATACGACAAGGATCGCGTGGCGTCCTTTACGCTGGATTGCCAGGGCGACACGGTGGGAACTACGTGGACGATTACCGCGGGCTACGAGTATGACAAGGACGGCAACATTTCGCGTATCTCGCCTGTGGCATATGACTCGCACGGCAACGATTACGGCTCGCTGAACTCGTATGCCGCGGTGGACTATTCGTACAGCGACGGAAAGCTCGACAGGATCGATTCCGAGCGCGGCGGCTATGCGGAGTTCTATTACGACGAGCACGGCAACCTGACGTCGGTCGACGAGTATGCCGGCCACGGTTCGGATGCCGAGTTTGAGTTTGAGCACGAGGTCGAGTACCAGCGCTACTTCTGCAGCAAGCACGAGAAGAACAAGCCGGAGGAGTGGATTCGTCTGGATGCAGAGTACGACGTCGACCAGGGTAGCTGGAGCAATGAGTCCGATTATGGTCGTGAGTGCTTTGCAACCATGTACAAGCTCGATCCGCTGGCAGCCAGGCTGAACCCGTTCATCAAGTAGCAGCTCGCCCGAAAACCACCACGAAGGTGCCTGTCCCCTTCGTGGTGGTTTTTGCTGAAGGGCGGGTGTCTGCGGCGGTTTGTCTCGATCTGTAACAGTAACTCGGCAAAAATGGGCCTAACTGTTACAGATCGAGACAGAGAGCCGGCGCCATTCGGAAACGTCTTGATCTGTAACATCTGGAGCCGATATTGCCGCCTAGATGTTACAGATCGAGACGAAACTGGTGGGACGGGCTGAGCTGGCCCGCCCAAGCGGCGGAAAAAAGAAAAGATAGATTTTAGGCATGCCCCAAAAATCTACCTTTGTGGTTAGCCCAGCAGGTCGACTACGTTAAAACCGTCATTGCTCTTGGCGATGACGTCGCGGCCGCCAAAGACACAGGTGGGCGACTCGGCTGCAATGCGCGTTACGTCGGCGCCGAGCGAGCGCAGCTCACCGGGCGTGGCGGCGAGCATCTGGGCGCGGCGCTCCTCGCGTGCATGCGGATCGAGCCCGGCCAGGTAGGTCGTGTTGCGGCGCTTGGTGAGAGCGTACGGCTTCACCGGCGCATCCATGCCGCTCACGCAGCTCACGATAAAGCCCTCAAAGGCGGCCTCGTCGGGCTCAAAGCTGCCGAGCCATTCGCCCGCGCGCGCCACGCGTTCAATCGAGGGGTCGATTGCCGGGTCGCGGTAGGTGTAGAACGCCGCCTGGCGCTCGCCGGCCGCGCGGAATCCGCAGCCGTACGCGCCGCCCTTAACGCGGATCTCGTTCCACAGGTAGTCGTAGGAGAGCGCGTTGGCAGCAACCGCCCAGGCGCCCGTCACGTCGATGCCCAGACGACGAGGGTCGCACGCGCTTGCCGCAAAGCAGATATCGCTGGGGATGACAAAGGCCTCGTGGCGGTCGCGCGGCGTCGGCACCACGAGAGCGTCGCGGCCGGCATCGGCGCCGTCGCCAGCGCCCAGCCCCAGGTTGCCCGCGGTATCCCAGTACGCGTTAAAGTCCTCATCGCAGCCGGAAAAGCTCGCCCTGCCGCCAACGGCCACACAGAAGCGGCCAGCCACCTCGGCAAGCTTGGCGCGCAGGCCGTCCAGTCGTTCGTCAAAGTGCTCGAGCAGATCGCGCAGGAACAGGTAGAAGTCCACGCCCGAAAGCTGCTCGCGCACCACGGCTGAAGGCGAGCTGTAGCTCATAGCGCGGCCGAGCGCCGCCGAGTGTCCGTTGTTGATAAAGCCCTGCTCAAGCCCAATGCGAATCTGTGTGAGCACGTCGCGCACGCGGTCGGCGTCGGCGTCGAGCAAAAGCGTGCTCGACCACACCTCGCGCGGCAGGCTCGCCAGCGCATCGATCTTCTCGGACAGGGCGCCGGCGCTCACCAGCAGGTAGGGGCGCACGCCGTCCACGTCGGGCTGGGTCATGACCTCGGTCGTAAAGCTCAAAAAGCCCAGCTTGCCGGCGAGCAAGTTGTCGAGCTCCTCGGCCGAGTGCTCGCTCGTGGGCAGCTGTTTGAGCAGGCGGCAGAGCAGCGTCACGTAGGGCAGGTCTTCAAACGCGATGCAGCTCAGGTCGAAATACTGCATGGCGTAGGCCAGGCGGTTGGTGGGGATGCCGTGGCGCAGGCAGGGGATGGGCGCAGTCGTGTCCACAACGAGCGGCGGCTCGGGGCGCGCCTCGCCAATGTCGGACACGCGCAGGCGTGGCAGCGTGGCCTTGGCCTCGGGTGTGTCTTCCGCCTCCTGCGCGGCACGCAGCACGGCCGTGCGCTCGACCACGTCGGCCAGCTCGGCATCGGTCATGGCGTCGCGCTTGGCTGCCAGCTCGGCGGCCTCGGCGCTCTCCGAACCCTCGGCGGCGTCAACCGGCACCAGCTCGACCAGCGCCATGTGATTGTTCTGCAGCACCAGCTCGCGTAGCAGGTCCTCAAAGTAGCTGCCGTCCAGCTCGCCACGAAGCTCTTCGTACACCGGGCCGTACTTGAGCGCCAGCGTCGCGGCATCGTCATCGTAGAGCCAGGTGCTCAGCGCGTCGCACGCAATGGCCACGCCGTCGGCGATACCGTAGTCGCGCTGGCGCAGGTCGTATTCGTTGCTGCTGATGATGGCTTCCAGGCGCTCGCGCGGAACGCCGTGCTCGCACAGGTCGCGGCAGGCGTCCTGGAACACGCGGCACAGCTCACGCGCCACGCCGGGCTGCGCGTTTTGCAGCATGATGAGCTCGTAGGGCTGCAGGCTCTCGGCCGCGGTGTAGCTCACCACGTTGCCGCCCAGACCCGCCGCCAGAATGGCCTTCTTAACCGGCGCTTCGTTGGAGCCCAGCAGTGCCTCGAACAGAATGTCCGCGGCGATCGTGCGCTTGCGGTCGAGCGCGCTGCCCAGCACGAGGCCCAGGCCCACCAGGGCGTTTTCGGGCGTGGTGGCCATCTCGACGCGCTTATACTCGCAGGTCACGGGCGCCTGCACGCCCAGCGGATTGGGTGCCAGCGTGGACGGGTCCTCGCCGGCGGCGACGGCAGCGTCCATGCGGCGGCTCGCGGCACTCGGTTGCGACAGATAGCGCTCGTCCAAAAAGGCCAGTGCGCGGTCCACGTTCAGGTCGCCGTAGAGCGTGATATAGGAGTTGGAAGGATTGTAGTGGCGCGCGTGCGTGTCCAGGAACTGCTCGTAGGTGAGCATGGGAATCGCGCGCGGGTCGCCGCCGCTCTCGTGCGCATAGGCGGTGTCGGGATAGAGCGCGGCGTTGACGGCGTCGTCCAGCACGCTCATGGGGTCGGACAGCGCACCCTTCATCTCGTTGAACACCACGCCGTTATAGCGCAGCGTGCCCTCGCGCAGGCTCGCGGCGCTGCCGTCGCCTTCGGCGCCCTCCGGCAGGTCCAGCTCGTAGTGCCAGCCCTCCTGCTCAAAAATGGTGGGCTTGGTATAGATGGCCGGGTTGAACACCGCGTCCAGGTACACGTCCATCAGGTTGTACAGATCCTGCTCGTTGGTGGTGGCAACGGGGTAGATGGTCTTGTCGGGGTAGGTCATGGCGTTGAGGAACGTCTGCATGGAGCTCTTGATCAGATCGACGAATGGCTCCTTGACGGGGAACTTGGCCGATCCGCACAGCACCGAGTGCTCAAGAATATGGAACACGCCGGTGGAATCGGCCGGCGGCGTCTTAAAGCCAATGGCAAAGGCCTTGTTTTCGTCGTCGCACGCCAGGTACAGCAGGCGAGCGCCCGAGGCGGTGTGGCGCAGCACGTAGGCGTCCGAGTCGAGCTCGGGCACGGTCTCGCAACGCTCGACGGCAAAGCCGTGGCAGGTAGTGCCGGGTACCAGCAGCGCGGCAGCAGCAGCGCGCGGGTCGGTTGAGGTGGTGGGCATATGCAGTCTCCTTTGACGCCCCAGCAGGGGCGAATCGAGTCGAATCCTCGAGAGTATACCCATATGGGGCCGCGGCACTGCAGCGAACTGAAGACGATGCCGGCGGATTGGCATGGGCCCCGCGTGTCCCGCCAAATGAGCGTGGATTTTCGGACGAAATAATCCGTCGCAGGCCCAAATGTCGTCCAATTATCCACTCCCGCACACCTTTCGTCTCCAACCGTGAGATGAGAGATAGACGAGAGACGTATACGAAAGATGGCTGTACAGCAAAGAGCCAAACAATTAATAGTGCTGTTAATAGTGCTGTTTGGTTGGTGATTGTTTTTTCAGTAAAAACATTTACGAATAAAGCAAGTTGCAAACAGCTGCCCCTTATTTCGTGCGCATTTTTATGGCGAGAAATTGCCGCCATATGATCGGACGAGTTTCAACGATTTCGATTTAGTATTTGGCGCGGATGCGGTCGATTCCGATGAAACGCTAGTTGACCACGCGGTAGATTGTGCTTTCTCCCAGACGCCCCGGCAATGCGCAATAAGCCAGATAACGAAGCGATTGCCGGGGCGTCTATCCATAGGGAATTCCGGGAAAGCTTCTGCGGGCAGTCAAAAGATTCGTCGGCCTCAAGCGGATTAAAGGTATTTGCATAAGACGTCATTTAACCAGAGACGATGCACATTGAATCGTTCAATGAACTTGCACGCTGTGTCCAACAATGCCGAGTGTTGTTTTAAGGGGCTTGATGAAAGAACAGAATCAAAATAATACTTGCATAGTTAGTTATATAAGGTATTATAACGTTATGGGATGAATGAAGGGTTCATCTAAGTGAGTTAGGAGTAAGGGATGTTCAATTTCGATGAGCCTCGTTACGAGAAGGTTGTGAGCGATGCCCTCGCTCTCCGTCCTCAGATTGAGGCTGCCGTGGACAAGGTCTGCGAGCAGGGCTATTCCAACATCTTCTTCATCGGCTGCGGCGGCACCTGGGCCCACACGCTC
>URFU01000043.1 GCA_900547125.1 uncultured Collinsella sp. | reverse complement strand
CCACCATCAAGGACGAGTACAAGGCGCAGAAGGAGCACATTGCCGACTTTTACGTGAGCCTGGGCTGGCGCAACAAGTACTGCGGGCTCGAGAAGCTCGAGCACGACGGCGTCACTTATATGTTCGTGGACAACGAGCGCTACTTTGCGCGCGACTATCCGTACGGCTTCTTTGACGACGGCGAGCGCTTCGCGTTTTTCTCCAAGGCCATCACCGAGCGCCTGCAGCACCTGCCGGCCGACTTTGAGTGCGACATCCTGCACTGCAACGATTGGCAGACGGCGCTGGCGCCCGTGTTCTTACGCGAGTTCTACCAGGGCCTGCCGTTGTACGACCGCGTCAAAACCGTCTTCTCGATCCACAACGTAGCGTTCCAGGGCCAGTTTAGCGACACCGTGATGGAGGACATCCTGGGTGTGGCGCATATTCCCGCGGCAGCTACGCAGCTGCGTTGCGACGCCTGCAGCATCAACTACATGCTGGGCGCGCTGCACTATGCCGATGCCATCACCACGGTGAGCCCCACCTACGCGGGCGAGATCCAGACGCCCGAGTTTGGCGAGGGCCTGGACGGCGTACTGCGCGAGCGCTCCTACGCACTGCAGGGCATCCTCAACGGCATTGACGTTGCAGGCTTTGACCCGGCAACCGATAAGCGCATTGCCGCCAACTACACCGTGGAGGACCGTTCCGGCAAGGCCGTGTGCAAGGCCAAGCTACAGGAAGAGCTGGGGCTCGAGGTTCGCGACGACCGCCCGCTTATGGTGATGGTCACGCGCCTGACGCGCCAGAAGGGCATGGACCTGGTCATGTACGCGCTCGACCGCATTTTGGCCGGCGGCGTGCAGGTGGCGGTGCTGGGCACCGGCGACCGCGACTACGAGGACGGCCTGCGCTACTTCCAGGACAAGTACCCCGGCACCATGGCCGCGCGCATCGAGTTTGACCCGGCGCTGTCGCAGCGTATGTACGCCGCCGCCGACATGTTCCTGATGCCTTCGAAGTTTGAGCCCTGCGGCCTGTCGCAGATCATCGCCATGCGCTACGGCACCCTGCCCATCGTGCGCGAGACCGGTGGCCTGAAGGACACGGTGATCCCATATAACGAGTTTACCGGCGAGGGCACGGGCTTCTCGTTTACCAACTTTAACGGCGACGAGATGGGCGACGCGGTCTTCCGCGCGGCACGCCTGTTCTGGGACAACCGCGATGCTTGGAACCAGCTGGTCACGCAGGCCATGAGCCAGGACTTTAGTTGGACGCGCTCGGCCGACAAGTATCTGGACCTGTACTTCTTTATGCACCCGGAGATCGAGAGGCCGGCGGGTGTGACTGATGTTGCAGCTGTCGATGAGCCCGCTGCCGCTGAGGAGCCCAAGGCCGAGGAGAAGCCGGCGGCCAAGGCCGAAGTTAAGCCCGACGCGAAGCCTGCCGCCAAGAAGACGACGGCCCGCAAGACGACGGCTAAGAAGGCCACGACCACGAAGGCCGCTGCTAGCAAGACTAGCGCCGCTAAGGCAACTACTGCCAAGGCATCGACTACGCGCAAGCGTACGACCGCCGCTGCCAAAAAGGCCGCCGAGGCCGAGGTCGCTCCCGAGGTAAAGGCCGCGCCCGCGGCAAAGGCTCCGGCCAAGACCGCTGCCAAGAAGACGACCGCGAGCGCCAAGAAGGCAACGGCAGCCAAGAAGACCACGGCAACGAAGTCGACGAACACGAAGGCTGCTACGACGAAGGCCGCCGCGAAGACGACCCCGAAGGCTGCTGCAAAGCCCGCCGACAAGGTCGAGGAGGCGCCCTCCGAGCCCAAGGCCAAGGCAGCTGTCGAGGCAAAGCCGGCCGCCAAGACCACCACGCGCAAGCGCTCTACGACGACGGCCAAGAAGACCACGACCAAGGCTGCAGCTCCCAAGGCAGAGGCTAAGGACGAGGACAAGCCCGCAGTAAAGGCCGAGTCGACGCCGAAGGTCGCCGAGGTCAAGACCGCTCCCAAGGCTAAGGCAAAGGCCGAGCCCGCCAAGGAGACCCAGGTCTCCCCTGCCGCCACGACCGTAGAAAAGGCTCCGACCAAGAAGACCTCCGTCCGCAAGGCAACGGCCACCCGCAAGCGTCACTAGTCAGGACGATTAAAACTTAATCCAACGCAAAAGGGGGCGCCCAAACCAGGCGCCCTCTTCTTGGTTGAACTTCTGTATTAAAAAGAGGGCCGGTTTACTACGACAAAATAGCTCTGGCCGACCACGGAGAGTATTCTATGAAACTGGCAACACTTCTACCTGCGGTTTTAATATCACCAAATTGACCGTGGTTGAGATCATTCAAATCGTCGTAGTAAACCGAAGCACTTTTGTTTGGCTACAAATAGTATCCGTCTGGGCGTTTTCGAATATCGCGATAATTTGAATGGTAAAACGATTTTCTAGGACAACCGTTCGCCGATGGTAAACGGATGTTGTTTATACAGCCTCTGTACAACAGATATACTTACATCCTGTGCGTAAAGCCCATGGCCCGCAGGCCGTGATTCTATTGAACTGGACCGTATTATGAGATTAATTCACAACAGCCGTCTGCCGCAGTTTCGTACTCCGTTTGGCGCTGTGACCACTGGAACTTCCGTTTCGCTATCGGTGATTTTGGAGGATGCCGACCCCAACCAGGCAACGCTCACCCTGCGCACCTGGGTCGATGAAATCGGAGAGTCTCTGTATCCCATGACGCACGAGGGCGACGGCATATTTACCGTAGAGCTTGAGTGCACTGAGCCCTGTCTTATCTGGTACAGCTTTATCTGCAACATCGAGGGCCAGCCCGAGGTACGCCTGGGTGCACCGCAGGGTCGCACCGGTGGCGAGGGTGTGACCTACAACTACGCCGAGGTTCCGTCCTTCCAGATTACCGTCTACAAGCACCGCGAGAACCGTCCCACTTGGTACGAGCGCGGTATGGTCTACCAGATCTTCCCCGACCGCTATGCACGCGACGAAAACTGGCGCGAACGCACGCTTGCCGAAGTTGAAAAACCGCGCAAAGGAATCCAGCGCCGCATGGTCGAGGACTGGAACGAACCGCCCGAGTACGAGCGTGCCGAAGACGGCTCCATCAAGACCTGGGATTTTTACGGCGGCTCGCTCAAGGGCATCCAAAATGACCTGCCCCGGATTGCCGAGCTAGGCTTTACGGCCATCTACCTCAACCCCATCTTTGAGGCCGCGAGCAACCACCGCTACGCCACGGCCGACTACACCAAGATCGACCCGATTCTGGGCACCGAGCAGGACTTTACGGAGCTGTGCAAGGCGGCCGAGAAGCTCGGCATTTCTATCATCCTGGACGGCGTCTTCAACCACACGGGCGACGACTCGATCTACTTTAACCGCTACGGCAATTATCCCGGCGTCGGTGCATGGCAGAGCGAGGACTCGCCGTGGCGCGATGCGTTTTACTTCCATGAAGACGGTTCATATGACTGCTGGTGGGGCGTGGGCAACATGCCCGCCATCAACGAGAGCTCCGAACTGGTGCGCGAGCGGCTCCTGGGCAAGGACGGCGTGATCCGCAAATGGCTGCGCGCCGGCGCCCATGGCTGGCGTCTGGACGTGGCCGACGAGCTTTCCGACGACTTCCTGGCCGAGATCAAAAAGGCCGTGCTCGCCGAGAAGCCCGACGCGTTGCTGCTCGGCGAGGTCTGGGAAGACGCCTCCAACAAGATCAGCTATGGCCACCTGCGCCGCTATCTGCAGGGCTCTGAGCTCGACTCTGCCATGGACTACCCCTTCCGCGACATGGTCATCGGCTTTTTGATGGGCTACAAGAATGCCTATCAAGCTGCTGAGGATATCGAAACCCTGCGCGAGAACTACCCGCGCGAGGCGCTGGCCTGCGCACTCAATCTGCTTTCGAGCCACGACCGCCCGCGCATTATCTCGGTGCTCGGCGGTGGCCCCGACGAGTCGCAGCTGCCCGAGAGCGAGCGCAGCAAATGGCGCCTGGACGAGAACTCGATGGGCCTGGCCAAGAGCCGTTTTTGGTTGGCAACGCTCATGCAGATGACTTTCCCGGGCGTGCCCTCGATCTATTATGGCGACGAGTACGGCCTGGAGGGCCTCACCGATCCGGGCAACCGCCGTACCCTGCCGACCAAGGACCAACTCCACGACTTCGATACGTTGGCCATCGTTAAGAACGCGTCTGCTGTGCGCCGCGCGCTGCCCTTTATGGTCGATGGCGAGATAAAGGCCTTCGCGCTCAACGACGAGGTACTCGCCTACACCCGCACGGGCAAAGACGGCGAGGCCGCGACGGTTATCATCAACCGCAGCCTGCGCAATTCGCACTGCGTGACGATCCCGGCGCTCGGCGAATGTGCGAGCGACGTTATCAGCGGCCACGAGTGCGAGATCCACAACGGTACCGTCACGCTCGACCTGTACCCACTGGGCTCCTCGATCATCTATTACCATGCCGAGAAGCGCCTGCAGGAACCGCTCGACCACGGCGCGGGCGTCGTATGCCACATCACGTCGGTACCGACCGATGACGGCAAGCCCGGCACAATCGGTGCGCCCACACGTCGCTTTATCGACCATCTGGCTGCCATGGGCATGCGCTACTGGCAGGTCCTGCCCGTCAATCCAACGGACTTCTTCCGCTCCCCCTACGCCGGTCCTTCGGCCTTTGCAGGCAATATCGACCTGCTGCCCGAGAGCCACGAGGAACTGGCTGCCGACTTCGTCACCTGGAAGACCCGCGGCGGCGAGGATGCCGACCCGCTGTACACGGCGTTTAAACATCGCAACGCCGACTGGCTCGAGAAGTACTGCGTCTACATGGCGGTAAAGAAGCACTTTGAGGGACTGTCGCGCCACGATTGGCCGGCGGATGTCGCGCGCTACAACGAGCACCTGATCGATGACAAGCGCTTCCACGACGAGGCCGAGCTTCAGGCGTACATGCAGTACCGCTTTGACCTGGCCTGGGGCGAGCTTATGAACTATGCACACAAGAAGGGCAGCGAGGTCATCGGCGATATCCCCATGTATGTCTCGGACGATTCGGCCGACGCGTGGAGCGAGCCCGATAACTTCTGGCTATCCGACACTGGCAAGGCAATCGAGATCTCCGGTGCGCCGCCCGACAACTTTGCGCCCGAGGGCCAGGTGTGGGGAAACCCCACCTTCCGCTGGGATCACATGAAGGAGAACGGCTATAGCTGGTGGATGGATCGCCTGCGTCGTGCATTTTCGCTCTACGACCGCGTGCGCCTGGACCACTTCCTGGGCTTCCACAGCTACTTTAGCATCCCTTCCGGCAAGGCCTGTGCCGATGGCCGCTGGCTGGCTGGCCCGGGCAAGGACCTGTTCCAGACCGCCTACGACGAGCTGGGTCCGCTTAACTTTATCGCCGAGGACCTAGGCTATTTGACGCCCGGTGTTCGCGCGATGGCTTCGACCTGCGGCTTCCCCGGCATGGACGTACTGGAGTTTAGCGACTACGACGTTCGCTGTGGAATTCATCCCACACCGGGCAAGATCCTGTACACCTCGACGCACGACACCTCGACGCTTGCCGGCTGGTGCACGCGCTCCTTTGCGGGCGGCGACGAGCCGAGCGGCATTGCATTGGCAGGCGAGCTCATGGGCAATGCCCTGGCAAGCGATGCTCCGCTCGTGATGATTCCGCTGCAGGACGTGCTGGGGCTTGGCGACGACGCGCGTATGAACGTACCGGGCGTGGCCACGGGCAACTGGACTTGGCAGGCTGACGAGGCCGACGTTGCGGCCGCCGAGGGCAAAACTGCGAAGCTCCTGCGCAGCACCCATAGATTCTGGGGCGAAGCGTGATAAAACCCCCGATATAGGGTACAGTTACAGCTGTTTGAATTTTTGCGGGCAGAGCGATCTGCCCGCTTTGTGCTGAAAAGGAAGTATTATGGCGCGCTACGATTACAAGTGCACGAGCTGTGGCAACGTGTTTGAGGTTGAGCACCCCATGTCCGAGACGCCCGAGGTCGTATGCCCCAGCTGCGGTGCCCCGGCATCCAAGACGTTCTCGGCCAGCGGCATTAAGTTCGAAGGCAGCGGTTTCTACAACACCGACCAGCGAAGCGGCGGCTCCAGCACCAACGCCACCAGCGGCTGCTGTGCCAACTGCCCGCATAGCCACTAGTGACAAGCGGCCCCGCGATAAACTCCGATCGCGGGGCCGCTTCTTTGCGTTATAGGTAGCTAATTAATTTTTAATAATTAGCATATTTTAAAATCCGCCCATACCAGCAGCATAAGGATCATCACAAGTACCATCGCTATACCAATGAGTAGATCCGATATAGTTACCAGCTGCATCATATTGATCTAATTGACGAATGACATACTTACCACCACCATTATTGGAAGAAGAAATACTGCTAGAAGATCCACCAGAATTATTATTAGAATAGTTACTACCGCTAGAATAACTATTCTGCTGAGAAGTCTGCTGTTGAGCTTGTGCCGTTACTTCCTCTTGAGTCTTCGCCTCAGCTTCTGCTTTTGCCTTATTTACATCATCAATACGAGTTTGATAACGGCTAATCTGTTCATTGATTTGATCAATGAACTTCTTAGAATCCTTTTTGGCATCTTCAAAAATAAGCTTCTGATTATCTTTATTAGAAATATCATTAAGAAGACCATTGAGGCTATTAATATGCTGCTGGAGAGAGTCAGTATCTTCAGTAGTATTTACATCAAAATTAACATGGTCAGTTACAGAAGTATTCCACTCATCATTTTGAGCATTACGACAGTCTTTAATAATGGAATCGTATTTATTGAGCAACTTCGTCCAATCAGGGGAAGTGCCATCCGCATACTTAAAACTGTCATTAGAGATTTCTTTATTCAAAATCTCTTTATTTTTTTGAGCATTTTTAATGGTATCAAGACGTTGCTCAAAAGTTAGTAACCCAGGATCAGCCTTAAAGGCAGCAACACTATCGCTAGCCTTTGAATACAGAACTTCAACCTGCTGATTATGTTCACTACATGCTTGTTTGTAATTGTAACCAGCATAACCACCGACACAACCAGCAATGAGCAGAGCAACAATACCGGCACCAATAATTACCCGCTTTTTAATCGAAGAATTCTCAACCTCTTCATTTTCCTGAGTATTATCTTCAGGATTGTCAATCTTGTCACTATTTAGATCGATCATCTTAACCCCTCAATATTAAATCTGCGAGCGGTTCATGCATCCAGAAACTTACCAAACCCAACCGCTTACTTTCATATCCGATTTATTAATCCCAGTCCCAGAAAAATCATCCTTATGAGTTGCGGTGAAATAAGGACTGTTTGGCGGGTAGAAGCCGCTTTTCAATCCCTATTTCACCGCAACTTAGTAGTTACTGACGGACCAGGCGGGCGCAGAAGTGTCCGTCGTAGGAGTCGGCGTTTACGGGGACGCTTTGGAAAAGTCCACGGTCGTTTTGGCGTACGGAGACGAGCTTCTTGGCTTGTTCGAACTCGGGTAACTGCAGAATCTGGGCTTCGGAGAGGGGTGCCACGGTAAAGCCGGCACCCTCGGGAGAAGCAAGGAAAGCGTCCACGACCTGCGTGTTCTCCTCGTCGAAGACCGAGCAGGTGGCATAGATAAGCTCGCCGCCGGCAGCCACGCGCGCGGCTGCTTCCTTGAGCATTGTCAGCTGCAGGCGGGGCAGCTCAGTCGTAACGTCGTTCTCGGTCAGACGCCACGGAATCTCAGGATGACGGCGCATAGTGCCGGTGCCAGAGCACGGCGCATCGATAAACACCGTGTCGAACAGGGCAGTCTCGCCGAGCATGGCATCAAAGGTCGTGAGCACCTCATTGAGCTCGCAGGCATCGCCCGACACCGTACGAACACCCGAGATACCCGCCTTGTGCAAGCGCGCGAGATTCTGATCGCACTTGCGATCGTGCAAATCGAGCGCGGTATGCTGACGCTCGTAGCCGGCACGCTTGGCCTGGCACATCATCACATAGGTCTTGGTGCCGCGACCGGCGCCAATCTCCAGGCAGCGACCGGGACGGGTCGCCGCAGTAGCGATTAATTGGGCGTTAAGATCCGAGGCCACGGCCGCCGCGCGTTCAAACACACCCGACGCAACGGTGGCCTGCGCATCGACCGGCGCATGGCAGCCCGGAAACACCGGCGCAACAAGCTGCGATAGGTACGGATCAGGCTTAGTTGCAAAGGCATTCTCGTGCAAAGCGAGCGGCGCGGGCGCCAGATTTCCGGCAAAGTTGAGCGCGCCCTCGGGCGTATCAAACGAGGCCATAATGCGAGCGCACAGCCAGCGCGGCATACCCATCAGACGAGACAGGCGAACCAAACGGCGCTCGGACTCATCGGCACCCGCGGCGGCGGCAAAGTCCTCAACGTTGTCCGCGACCTTATGCAGCACGGCGTTCGCCAGACCGGCGGCCGACTTAGCGCCGCTACGAACCAGCTCAACACCCTGACTCACGGCAACGCGACCTGGGGTATGCAGGTAGAGCATCTCGAAGGCCGAGATTCGAAGCGCCATGCGAACGCGCGGCGCGACCTTTTTGGGCTTATCGAGAAACTGATCGAGCAGCTCATCCAAAATTCCCTGCGTGGCGGCAACACCGAGCGCCAAACGCGCGGCAAAAGCAGAATCGCGCTGGTCAATGGCCTTGGCGGAAGCACGGGAAGACAACACGTCGCGTGCGTATATACCGCGACGGTCGGCCTCCATCAGCACATCGAGCGCAAGCTTGCGCGCGGGAGAAAGCTTGCTCATGACAAAACACCCCACGTCAGATCGGCACCCTGCAGGCCGGCAGCCCAGGCAGAAGCAGCCATGGCACGCTTGCCATCGGGCTTAACCTCAAGCAGCTCGACCGAGCCATCGGACAGGCCCAAGTAGACGCGCTTGGCCTGAACGGCAACAGCGCCCTCGCCAAGCGACACATCAGCCGGCGCAGCATCGAGCACACGCACGGTCTTGCCGGCAATCACGCAGCGAGCGGGTGCGGTGTCGGACGAAGCCAGCACGTGACGCACACAATCGAGCGTCCCCATCTGCGGATCCAGACGCATCTCCTGCTTGGAAATCTTTGCAGCATGCGTGACGAGCGACTCATCCTGCTCGGTCCACACCGCTGAGTCATCGGCAAGCGAGGGCAGCGTATCGGCCAGCAGCTTACCGCCCAGCTCGCCAAGCTCCATAGTCAGTGCCTCGGCATGCTTACCCGCAACCGAGGTCGAGACCTGCGCGCAATAAGCGCCCGTATCCACGCCATGCCCAATACGCATAATGGAAACGCCAGCAACCTCGTCACCAGCAAGAATGGCACGCTGAATAGGAGCAGCCCCACGCCAACGAGGCAGCAAGGACGCATGAACATTCACAATGCCGAGCGGCGCTATATGCAGCACCTCATCGGGCAGAATGCAGCCATAGGCAGCCACACAGAAAATATCAGCCCGCGCAGTCTTGAGCGCCTCAACTACCTCCGGCGTCATACGATTGGCCTCGATAACGGGAAGTCCCAGCTCCAACGCCTTGGCCTTAACAGGAGAAGGCTCAAGCTTCTTACCACGCCCGCGAACAGCATCGAGACGAGTAATGACAAGCACAATCTCGTTCCCAGCCTCAACAAGCGAAGTCAGCGAAGGCACAGCAAAATCAGGCGTACCCATAAACACAATACGCATAAAAGTAAGTCTCCTCTCAATAACGAGCCGAGACGGCTACAAATAACAGCGCCAGGATAAGTCCCAACCAAGACGCCAGATCAATTCAACACGTTCAAATATACCCAAAAACAAAGAAAGGACTGCATCAAAAGCAGCCCTCCCAACAAAGCAATTATCAGCAAAGACGCCCCTCCCTGGCCCAACGGCACCCGGGCGAACCGAGCCAGAACAACGCAGTCCCCGGTGCTGAGCGCCCACATATCGTCCCGCGCGCAGTTTCGCAGCGCAGCGAGAATGTTTGAGCACGGGATGATATGTGGGCGCTCAGCACCGGGGACGGTGGGACCTACTCCGTCTCGCCCGGTCGAGCGCCACGGGCTAGGGCGTCCTGGTACTCCTTGACGGCCTTGAGCCTCTGCATGGGCTTCAGTCGCTCGAACATGGTGTTGCCGTGCAGGTGATCAATCTCATGCTGCAGGCACACACAGAACAGATCGCCCGAGGCCTCGTAGCGGATCAGGTTGGCATCCAGGTCATACGCCTCGACGACGACATGGTCGGGACGCTCGATCTCGCAGCTAATGCCGGGGATGGAAAGGCAGCCCTCGCTAAACGGCACCAGATGGTCGCTCTGCTCAACAATGACAGGGTTGATGAGCACGTACGGGTCATAGTCGTTCTTGTCGCTGTAATCGCAATCGATGGTGACGAGTTGGATGAGCTCACCGATCTGCGGGGCAGCCAAGCCGCAGCCGCCGTTCTCGAACATCATCTTCTTCATCTTCTCGGCAAGCGCCTCAATCGCAGGCGTAATCTCCTCGATGACGGCGCACTCCTGACGCAGACGAGGGTCGGGCGAAAGTACGATTCCGTTGGCTTCCATGGCCATCCTTTCGGGTTGCTACATCAAATCATAGGCGTCGACGTCAACGCTCACGCTCACGCCACGCACAGAGCCCACCTCTTTGAGGCAGGCGTCGATATCATCAGAGACATGGTACCCCACAGGCGACTTCACAAGCAGGTGGAAGCGATAACGGTCCTTGGCTCTCTCGATTACACATGAAGCCGGGCCCAGCACCTGCGGCATCGCGCTGCCCGCCCGCAAAAAGTCGGGAGCGGCGGCATGCCAACGACGCCTGAGCAGCCTTGCGATGCGCCCGATATAGTCCTGCGCATTAGCACGATTCGCCGACCACGCCAAAATGTTGACCAGGCGAACGAACGGCGGATACAGGGCGTCGCGGCGCTGGTTCAGGTCATAGTCGGTAAAAATCGAACGGTCGTGCTCGGCAACGGCGCGAATGACCGGGTCCTCGGGCAGATAGGTCTGGATGATAACCTCGCCAGGGCGATCGCCGCGTCCGGCACGGCCCGCGACCTGCTCAAGCAAATCGTAGGCGCGCTCCCCCGCTCTAAAATCGGGCAGCTTTAACGCAAAGTCGGCATTGACTACACCCACAAGCGTGACCTCGGGAAAGTCGAGGCCCTTGGCGATCATCTGGGTGCCCAGCAGCACCGCGCAATCGGCGGCATCGAACTGCTCGAGCAACTTCTTATGCGCGTCCTTGCCACGCGTGGAATCGGCATCCATGCGAATGATGGCGACATCCTCGGGCAGCATCTGGTGCAGCGCGTCCTCGATCTGCTGCGTGCCCAGACCCATTTTTGCCAGGTAACGGCTGCCGCACTTGGGGCAACGACTCGTGGGCGCGGGATACGGCTGCACGCGCCAGGACGAACCACAGGTGTGGCACTGCAGCGTATGGGTGCGCTCGTGGTACGTAAGCGCCGTAGAGCAGTGGTTGCAGGTGGGAACGCAACCGCACTCGCGGCACATCAAAAAAGGCGCAAAGCCGCGGCGGTTATGCAGCAGCACAGCCTTCTCGCGGCGCTCGACCACGCGCTCCATACCTTCCATCAGCGGTTTAGAGAACATGGAGCGGCTGCCGTGCGAAAACTCGCGGCGCAGGTCGGCAATGCGGACCGTGGGTAGCACGGCGTGTCCCGGGCGCTCGGGCATCTCGACGCGCGTCCAGGTGACACCGTTGTACGTGCCGCGGCGGCAGCGGTCGAGGGCCTCGGCAGAAGGCGTAGCCGAGCCCAGCACGAGTGGGCAGCGATAGCGGCGCGCCATCTCGGCCGCCACCTCGCGCGCATGGTAGCGCGGACTGGAACCCTGCTTATAGCTGGTCTCGTGCTCCTCGTCGATGATGATGAGGCCCAGGTCGCTGAGCGGGCAAAAGAGCGCCGAACGCGCGCCGACGACAACGCGGGCGGCACCGCTGGCAACCATGTCCCACTGGTCCAGGCGCTCGCCGGCCGAAAGGCGCGAGTGGAACACGGCGACCGTCTCGCCAAAGCGCGAGCGAAAGCGGCCGACGGTCTGGGCCGTCAGCGAGATCTCGGGCACGAGCACGCAGGCCGAACGACCGGCCGCGAGCACGCGCTCGATGGCGGAGAGGTAGACCTCGGTTTTACCGGATCCGGTGACACCATCGACAAGGACCACGTCGCCATGAGCGTCAAGGCGGGCACGCTCAATTTGCGCGAGCGCCTGCTGCTGGCCATTCGTGAGTGCGACCGGCACCTTGCCGCTTGCCGAGGACAGCGTGGTCTGCTCGTTGCAGCCACGCCAAGCTCGGCGCTCCTCCACCAGCACGACACCGCGTTTTTCGAGCGCCTTGATGGTCGCCGACATATTGTTGTAGAGCAGGTTGAGGTCACGCGTCGTGACCGGTCCACACTGGAGCGCCTCCATGAGCTGACGCTGACGGACGGCGGTCTTGGGCGGCGTATAGTCAAAGCCCTCGGGCGTAAGCATCACCCAACGGTTTTGGATAGGCTTGACGGCGGGGCGCTCAACCGCCCACACGCCGTCGTCGCCCTTTACGACCCGCGGGCTGCCACCCGGGGGCAAAAACAGGCGCAGGCATTCGGAAAGCGTCGCGACATACTCGCGGCTCATCCAACGCGCGATGCGGGCAGCCTCGGAGGTAAAAAGCGGTTTGCTGAGGATGGCCTCGATGGGCTTGATGCGCGCGGGATCGAGGGCGATGTTGCCTTGCAGGTCGCCAAGCTCAGACGCAATGTCGACGATGTAGCCCGCGGCCACACGGTTGCCAAAATGAACTAGGACGGTGGAGCCGATCTGGGCCTCGTTGGCGAGGGACTGCGGAATGCCGTAAGCAAACGGCTCGGACAGTACACGGGTGGGAATGTCGAGGACCACGCTCGCATAGGCGGCAACGGGCTCGGGCGCGAGCGCGGTCTTGGCCTGCTCGGCCGTGCGGACAGGCTTTACGGGAGCCTGCTTAGGTTCAGGCGAACCAAACAGCGAAAGTTGCTCGGCCATGGCCCCAGCACCTCCTATCCCATACGTCTACAGAAACAAGAGCCCCGCTCGGGGTGAACGGGGCTCGGATACATACGTTTGCGCAGCGATTACAGCGCCATCGTGCGGGCGCGGTCGATGCGCGCCAGGCAGTCGTCGCGGCCGACGAGTGCCATGGTCTCGCCCAGCGGAGGGCTCACCATGTTGCCGCAAACGGCGACGCGCACGGCCTGGAACACCACGCGCTTCTTGAGGCCCATCTGCTCGGGCAGCGGCTCAAGCGCAGCGTCGATGTTCGCGGCGGTCCACTCGGTAACACCCTCGAGCGCGGCCTTGGCGGCGTCCAGAATGGCATCCATGCCTTCCTTGGCCAGGCCCTTGTTGACGGATTTCTCGTCATACTCGAGCGTCTCGGCCGTGGCAAAGATGGGGGCGGCGACGGTCACGGCGTCGGCCGGCAGCTTGGTGCGCGGCTTGACGATGGCGGCAAGCGCGTTGATCCAGTCCTCTCCGTACTCGACGTTACCCTCGATGAGGCCTGCCTCGTGCAGCTCGGGGACCATGATCTCGTCGGCAAACTGCGCGTCGGACATGCCGTTGATGTACTCGGCATTGACCCAGTCGAGCTTCTTGGGATCGAAGGTCGCGGGGTTCTTGGAAATGCGGTCGAGCGAGAACTTGCTGGCCAGGACGTCGCGCGGGATGATCGTGGTCTCGCCGTCGAGTGACCAGCCGAGCAGCGCCAGGTAGTTGACGAAGGCGTCGGGCAGGTAGCCGGCATCGCGGTACTCCTCCACCGAGGTGGCGCCATGGCGCTTGGAGAGCTTCTTGCCGTCGGCGCCCAAGATCATGGAGATGTGGGCAAACGTAGGCACGGGCGCGCCGAGGGCCTCGTAGACCATGACCTGACGCGGGGTGTTGGACAGATGGTCGTCGCCGCGGATGACGTGGGTAATCTTCATCATGGCGTCGTCGACGACGGTCGCGAAGTTATACGTGGGCGTGCCGTCGGAGCGGAAGATGACGAAGTCGTCGAGCTCCTTGGCGTCGAAGGTCACCTCGCCGTGGACGGCGTCGTGGATGACGACGTCACCGCGGTCCTCGGGCACCTTGATGCGCAGAACGTAGGGCTCGCCGGCCTCGATGCGGCGGCGCGCCTCCTCGGGATCAAGATCGCGGCAGCGGCGCTGATAGCCCTGGAAGGGGTCCTTGCGCTCCTGGGCGGCCTTGCGGTCGGCGTCGAGCTGCTCCTTGGTGCAGAAGCAGGGATAGGCCTTGCCCTCGTCCCAGAGCTTCTGGGCGGCCTGCTTGTACAGGTCCAGGCGCTCGGTCTGTGCATAGGGGCCATAGTCGCCGCCCACCTCGGGACCCTCGTCCCAGTCCAAGCCCAGCCAACGCATGGCGCGCAGGATGATCTGCGTGTTCTCGTCGGTGGAACGGGTGGGGTCGGTGTCGTCGATGCGCAGGATGAACGTGCCGCCGTTTGCGCGGGCGAAAGCCCAGTTATAGATAGCGGTGCGGGCGCCGCCGATGTGCAGCTTGCCCGTCGGTGAGGGTGCAAAGCGGACGCGAACGTCTGATGCCATGGAAGTCTCCTCGATTGCAGGATGGATGTCTAACCGCACCAGTATAAAGCAACAAAGCAACCTCCGCACAAAGGGCACCGACTCAGTCATTGGGGACAAACCACTCATTGGGGACAGACTTAAATGAGTAGTCATTAGGGACGTTCTTAGTTTATGGCTGGTCATTTAAGCCTGTCCCCAATGAGTAGGTGCGGAAAGGGTGTGAATGTTGGATTTACGCGCTATGATGTCCCCTTGCATACAGAGTCCGGCGGAATGGTAACGGTCGCCGGGACGCGTTTTTGAAAGGACAATCATGTCAGAAGAACTTCGTTCCATCCCACCCCAACACGGGTCCTTTGTGTTTACGTCGGAGTCGGTGACCGAAGGTCATCCCGATAAGATCGCCGATCAGATCAGCGACGCCGTACTCGACGAAATCCTCGCCAAAGAAATAGAACTGCAGGAGCAGGGCTATATTGCGCCCAACGGCGTGCCCGCCAACGTGGAAAACGTCCGCTGCGCCTGCGAGACCCTCGTGACCACCGGCACCGTCATCGTCGCCGGCGAGATCCGCACCCAGGCATACGTTGACGTGCAGGAAATTGCCCGCGGCGTCATCCGCCGCATTGGCTACAACCGCGCCAAGTTTGGTTTTGACTGCGATACCTGTGGCGTTATGAGCCTCATCCACGAGCAGTCCCCCGATATCGCCCAGGGCGTCGACGAGTCGTTTGAGACCCAGACCGGCGCTACCACCGACCCGATCGATCTTATCGGTGCCGGCGACCAGGGCATGATGTTCGGCTATGCCTCCAACGAGACCAAGACCCTCATGCCCATGCCGCACTACCTGGCGAGCCGCCTGGCCGAGCGCCTGGCCGCTGTGCGCCACGACGGAACCCTGCCCTATCTGCGCCCCGACGGCAAGACCCAGGTCACCGTGCGCTACGAGGACGGCAAGCCCGTCGAGGTCACGACCATCGTCATCTCCACGCAGCACGCCGCCGAGATCGAGGACATGGGCAAGATCAAGGACGACCTCATCGAGCATGTCATCGCGCCTGTCATGGCAGCCGAGAACATGCCGTGGGATGGTGCCGACATCTACGTGAACCCCACTGGTCGCTTTGTCGTGGGCGGTCCCATGGGCGACACGGGCCTGCCCGGCCGCAAGATCATCGTCGACACCTATGGCGGCGGCGGTCGTGACGGCGGCGGCGCCAATAGCGGCAAGGACAGCACCAGCGTCGGCCGCTCC
>URFU01000042.1 GCA_900547125.1 uncultured Collinsella sp. | reverse complement strand
CCAGCGCCTCGTCGGCCTCGTCCACACGCAGGTTGCCGTGGAACAGCGCCTTGACCACCGCGACGATTACCAAGTCGAGCACCAGCACAATAGCGACCGTCGCCACAATGCCCAAGATCTGCGAGATGAGCAGCGACACGTCGCCCGTGTAGAACAGGCCGCCCTTACCGGTCCACGAGAGCTCCGGCACACAGAACAAGCCCGTGAGCACGCCGCCCAGGATGCCGCCGATACCATGGCAACCGAACGCGTCGAGTGCGTCGTCGTAGCCGAACTTGGTCTTAAGATGGCTGATAGCCAGGTAGCAGACAGGCGAGACGATCAGGCCCATGACCAGCGCCGCCCACGGCTCGACAAAGCCTGCGCCGGGCGTGACCACCACGAGGCCCGCAACCAGACCGGTGCTGGCGCCCACCAGCGTGGGGCGACCGGTATGTACACGCTCGACGGCAAGCCACGAGACCATGCCCGCCGCGCTGGCCGTCACGGTGTTGAGGATGGCAAGCGCGGCCACGGCATCGGCCTTAAACTCGCTGCCGCCGTTAAAGCCAAACCAGCCAAACCAAAGCAGGCCGGCGCCCAACGCCACAAACGGCACGTTATGCGGACGGTAGCTCACCATGCCAAAGCCGCGACGACGGCCGAGCATTAAGCAGAGAATCAGGCCCGTAAGACCGGACGAAATGTGTACCACGTCGCCACCGGCAAAGTCGAGCGCGCCGATGATGTCGCCGATAAAAGAGCCCTCGCCGCCCCAGACCATATGGGCGAGCGGCGCATAGACTACGAGCAGCCAAATGCCCAGGAAGGCCGTCATGGCACCAAACTTAACGCGGCCGGCCAGGCTGCCCGTGACGATGGCGGCAGTAATCATGGCAAACGCCATCTGGAAGGCGATGTTGATGATCTGAGGGTAGACGGCACCGTCCGCAGCATTGCCCTCGGCCGCCTGCAGCACCTGGTTGAGCACCGGCAGGCACAGCAGCTGGTCAAGGCCTCCAATAAACGGACTCGAGCCGTCGCCGCCATAGGCCAGCGACCAGCCGGCAGCAATCCACAGCACACCAACCAGGCCAATGGCGCCAAAGCACATAAGCATGGTGTTGATGACATTTTTGCGCCTGGACAGGCCGCCATAGAAAAACGCCAGACCCGGTGTCATTAAAAACACGAGCATGGTGCAGATGAGCATAAACGTTGTCGATCCCGTATCGTACATTCGCTCCCCCTTGATCGCATAAACGTTGTCGGCGCCCATAATGCGGTCGAGGGGCAACTGGTGTAGACCAGATACGGCGTTGTTAAACGCAGCGTTGTCGAATGGAAACGGTGCCGCAATCTTGGAAACGGCGCGGCAACGGACGCGAAACGAACGGGAAATACGCGAGCAAGGGGGCCGCAAGCACACCCGTCCCGGCTAGCGCCGAAACAGCTCGTGAGCGCGGTCGCGGAGATTAGTTGCTCGAATGACACCTTCGTAGCGATTGATGCGCAGACGCGGGAAGGCATTGAAGAAGCGCAGGTCGCGACGGCTGAGCGACACACTCGGCACCGGACGGTTCGCGCGCCTGCCGGCACGGAGACGGGCGAGCGATGGATGGGGCACGCTCGGCGCGGCATCGGCCACGCGGCGGGCGGCAAGCGCCAGGCCATGAGCGCCGTCCGAGATAAACGTCGGCATCGAAGCCTTCTCACGCAGGGCATCGAGCGTTGCGTCGCCCAGCTCGGCCAGCCACGCGTTAACGGCACGGCTGCGGATATGCGTCTGCGCCACCGAGTCGATCGCCGAATCGGGAATACGTTCGAGCATGGAGTCAGACGCATCGGCAAGTGACTCATTGATGCGGTCGGCAAGGTCGGCACGCACACGCTCCAGCTGATCGGACAGGCGGCGCCAACTGGCCAAAGAGCATGCCGCGTCGACCATCATCGCGACCGCGACGATAAAGGCGGACAGCCGCACAATCAGCACCGGCAGATGGCCAAGCAGCCCCAGCAATGCCGGCTCCACTAAACGGCAAATGCACAGCGCACCCAGGCCAAACGCGCAAGCCCAGTACAGGCAGATGCGTCCATGCAAATTAAACGGCAGGTGCGAGTAATCCCAAAAGCGCGCGCCTGTTGTCTTTTCCAATAGAAGGCCCACGCTGTACTCGATTACGCTGCATACAAGCGCCGCCGCGACAAACTGGCCCGAGGCATCCGGAATCCCGCGCAGCAAACGCCAGCAGGCGATGCCGCCCACACCATAGATAGGACAACATGGCCCCAGCAAGAATCCGCTGTTGGCGAAGCGTCCTTGGTTAAGCATGGCGCATACTGTCGACTCCCATGCCCAGCCGCAAAACCCGTAAAAGGCAAACGAGAGCACCAGTGCCGAGAGTGGACAGGCGGCAAGCGTCGCGCCGCCAAACGCCATATCAATCGCGGCTTCCACCGTCTACCCTCTCCTCTTTTCGCTCGATGCTTTACTCATGCCATCGTCAGCCTCGTCCTTGCGCGGCAGACGGCCGGCGACCGTCTCGCACAGTGCGCACCACTTATCAGCCAGGCACACAATCCATGCCTCGCGACACGTCGGCGGCACTGGCACCAGCGGAAACATATGTCGCGCGATAATATTCCGTTCGCGCGGCGTCAGCTCAAAATCCTCTTCGGCACGTGCCAGGGCAAAAAATGGATGCCGAAATCCGTGCAGTCGATGGCTCGGATCGGGGTCATGCCAATCGTAGAGAAAGTAATCGTGTAACAAGGCTCCGCGCAGCAGCGAGGCACGGTCGACCGAAATGCCAACACGGCCCAAGCGCTCGGCAAAGGACAGGCTCGCCCGCGCTACCGAAGTCACATGTGCATAGACCGTCACGTCGCCATGCTGGATAAACTCGTGCGTCAGGTCCAAGCGGCCCGCCTGGGCCAGCTGGTGGGCGGCATAGTCGACCTCGTGCGCGATTTTCTCGGCACGAACGGCATCAGACATGCTGCCTCCTTCCAGCGGCTCACGGCGGCAAGCCACGGCCTGCACGCATTGAATAAAATCATCATCGAATCTACCAGTATGGCATCGGACAAAACGTTTTGCCCCGCCAGTTGGCGAATTACCGCGCCGCCGTCACATATCAAACGCCAAAATGTGCGAGACTGTTTTGTACAATTGTGCCGGCCGAAGGAGCGCCGGCGCTCGATTCGCATGGAGTAACCCACAACGATGCTGCTTACGCAAACGACAACGCCCGAGGACGTCAAGGCTCTTAATCGCGCCGAGCTCCCGCAGCTCTGCGGCGAGATCCGCCAGGCAATCCTCGAAAGCTCCGCCGCCGTCGGCGGGCACGTTGCCCCCAACCTGGGCGTCGTTGAGCTTACGGTTGCGCTTCATCGCGTGTTTAACTCCCCCATCGACAAGATTGTCTTTGACGTTTCGCACCAGACCTACGCCCACAAGGCGCTGACGGGGCGCGCGTACACTTATATCGACCCGGCACGCTATGGCGAGGCTTCTGGCTTTGCCAATCCCGACGAGTCCGAGCACGACCTGTTCGCCATGGGCCATACCTCCACGTCGGTGAGCCTGGGCTGCGGCCTGGCGCACGCTCGTGACCTGGCGGGCGATACGTACAACGTCATCGCCATCATTGGCGACGGCTCGCTTTCGGGCGGCCTGGCGTTTGAGGGCTTCAACAATGCCGCCGATCTCGACAGCAACCTGATCATCATCGTCAACGATAACGACCAGTCTATTGCCGAGAACCATGGCGGCCTGTATCGCAATCTGGCCGAGTTGCGCGCCAGCAACGGCACCTGTGAGCGCAACGTTTTCCGCGCGATGGGGCTTGACTACCGCTATCTGAACGCCGGTAACGATGTGTTGGCCCTCGTCGACGCGCTGCAGGAACTGCGCAATATCGATCATCCCATCGTGCTGCACGTCTCCACCGCAAAGGGCAAGGGCTTTGAACCAGCCCAGAGCGACCCCGAGCGCTGGCATCACGTGGGCCCCTTCGATATGGCGACCGGCCGCAAGCTCTGCCCGGGCCATCCGAGCGAGCCCGCGCCTCGCACCTATGCCGATATTACGGGCGAGGCGCTCAGCGCCGCCATCGAGCGCGATCCGCAGGTCGTGGGCATCACGGCCGCCACGCCCTACATCATGGGTTTTACGCCCGAGCTTCGCGCTGCCGCCGGCAAGCAGTTTGTCGACGTGGGCATTGCCGAGGAGCACGCTGTGACCTTTGCCACCGCGCTTGCACGCTCGGGCGCCAAGCCAGTCTTTGGTGTGTACGGCACGTTTTTGCAGCGCGCCTACGACGAGCTGTGGCACGACCTGTGCCTCAACGACGCCCCGGCAACCATTTTGGTGTTTGGTGCGTCAATCTTTGGCACCACGTCCGAGACGCACCTCTCGTTCTTTGATATTTCCATGCTGGGCGGACTTCCCAACATGCGCTACCTGGCACCGGCCTGCATGGAAGAATACCTGTCCATGCTGAGCTGGTCGCTCGACCACCGCGAGCATCCCGTGGCAATCCGCGTACCGGGCATCGGCCTGGTAAGCCGTCCCGATCTGGCGCCCGCCGAGGGCGCCGATTACAGCGTCGTGCGCTACAACGTCGCGCGTCAGGGCCGCGATGTAGCCGTGCTTGCGCTTGGCGACTTCTTTGAACTGGGCGAGCGCGTGGCAAACCGCTTGGCTGCCGAGTACGGCATCGAGGCCACGCTCGTCAACCCGCGCTTTGCAACCGAACTCGACCGCGAGTTCCTCGATAGCCTTGCCGCCGAGCATCGCGTCGTCGTCACCCTCGAGGACGGCATCTTGGACGGCGGCTGGGGCGAGCGCGTGGCATGCTATCTGGCCTGCACGCCGCTGCGCACGCGCACCTTCGGCATCGCCAAGGGCTTCCCCGACCGCTACGACCCCAACGAGTTGCTCGCTCAGAACGGCATGACGGTCGAGAACATGGCCGCCGAAGCCGTAAGGCTACTCAACGAGTAAGAAAACCTCCGCAAGGGAAGCACCCCTGCGGAGGTTTTAATTTTCGCGACGCGATAATCTCGATCCGTAACATCTAGGACCCGAATTCCCGTCTAACTGTTACAGATCGAGACATTCGAATTCCCCTGAAGAGAAAATCTCAATCTGTAACAGTCACTCGGCAAAAACGGCTGCAGATGTTACAGATTGAGACAAAGCAACAAGGCATGCCGTCACATCTGCAAGAACCACCACAAAGGTGCCTGTCCCTTTTTGGTAGTTAGAATAACCCATAAGGTAAGTATGTTTCTGAGTTATTTCGTGTTGACCCATTTGAGCGCGATAGGGTATAACTCTACTCAACCGCTAGGGATTTTATTGAGAAAGGTGTTCTACCATGAGCAAGAACCTCTCCCAGCAGGTCGTTCTCGACCGCCGCGGCTTCGTCGCCGCCACCTTCGCAACCGTCGCCGGCCTTGGTCTTGCCGGCTGCTCCGACACCAGCGCCGAGGCCGACAAGGGTTCCGCCGCCGGTTCCTCCAAGAGCCCCGAGGATACCGAGGCTTCCACCACGCTCGACGCTAAGGCATTCGACAAGCTCGTCAATAACGGCCCCAAGGCCGATGACGACGCCATCGCCGCCAGCACCTGGGCCACGGCCGTCAAGGACGCCGGCGTCTTTAAGATCGGTGGCGTTCAGACCTCTACGCTCTTCTCCCTCCTCAACGAGAAAGACGGTCAGACCCGCGGCTTCGACGCCGGTATCGCACAGCTCCTGTCCAACTACATTCTGGGCGAGAACAAGGTCGAGATCACCCAGGTGACCTCGGACACGCGCGAGTCCGTCCTGCAGAACGGCCAGGTCGACGCCGTCTTTGCCACCTACACCATCACCGACGAGCGCAAGAAGCTCGTATCCTTTGCCGGTCCCTACTACTACACGCAGCAGGCCATCCTGGTGCTCGCCGATAACGACGACATCAAGAGCGTCGACGACCTGGCTGACAAGAACGTCGCCGTCCAGTCCGGCTCCAACGGCCCCGCCATCCTGGAGGAGTTTGCCCCCAAGGCCAGCCAACAGGAGTTCAAGACCGACGAGGAGGCCCGCCAGGCACTCCAGCAGGGTCGCGTTGACGCCTACGTCATCGATAACAACATGCAGCAGAGCGCCCTGGTCCGCGAGCCCGGTAAATACAAGATCGCCGGCAAGCCCTTCGGCAGCAAGGAGCCCTATGGCATCGGTCTGCCGCTCGATTCCGACGGCGTCGCCTTCGTTAACGACTTCCTTAAGAAGATCGAGGACGACGGCACCTGGACCGAGCTGTGGCAGATCTGCATCGGCGACCGCACGGGCGACACCAACGTTCCCGAGCTGCCCGAGGTCGGCGCCTAAGCTCGCAAGCATGGCATCAGCCGCTGCGAAACCATATGGAAACGCACGAGGTGCTTTATTGCGATAAACTGTTTCCTCAATGAGTTGTCGGGGCTTCCGTACACACGGGAGCCCCTTTCCTTATCGGCGGGAGGTCCGCATGAGTCTCTCCGAACTCTGGTCGCTCTATGGCCAGAACTATATCGACGCGCTGCTAGCAACCTGGGGCATGACGCTTGAGTCGTTTGCCATCGCCATGGTGCTGGCCGTCGCCGTCACCGTGATGCGCGTGTCGCCGCTCAAGCCGCTGCGCGTCTTTGGCGACCTGTATGTCCAGGTCTTCCGTAACATCCCAGGCATCGCACTGCTCATCATCGTCGTCTATGCGCTGCCGCCGCTCAAGGTCGTCCTGCCCTACCGCACCTGCGTTATCGTCGCCACGGTCCTTTTGGGCTCGGCCTTTGGCTCCGAGAACTTTATGAGCGGCATCAACACCGTCGGCGTCGGTCAGGTGGAAGCCGCCCGCTCGCTCGGCATGAGCTTCAGCCGTATCCTCGCCAAGATCGTGATTCCGCAGGCGCTGCGCTCGAGCGTGCTGCCCATGACCAACCTCTTTATCGCTGTCATGCTCACCACCGCGCTCGGCAGCCAGGTGCCTTTGCAACCGCAGGAGCTCACCGGCGTGGTGAGCTACATCAACACGCGCTCACTCGGCGGCGTCGCCGCGTTCTTTATCTCGGCACTCGGCTACCTGGGCACGGCCTTTGTGGTGAGCCACATTGGCAACTACATCGATAAGAAGGTGAGGATCCTCCGATGAGCAAGCACTCCTCTTCTGCGCTCGCCATGCGCGATGCGCTCTACGAGGCTCCCGGCCCCAAGATGCGCGCCAAGATTCGCATCGGCACCGCCATCTCGCTTGTTGCCGTCGCCGCGCTCGTCGTCCTGGTACTGCAGCGCTTTTATGTGACCGGTCAGCTTTCGGTCCACTATTGGTATTTCTTTACGCACTTCACCACCTGGAAGTTCCTGCTTGCCGGCTTTGAGGGCACCGTCAAGGTCGCACTGACCGCAGGCGCCATTGCGCTGGTGCTGGGCTTAGCCCTTATGCTCGGCCGCACCAGCGACATTAAGCCGCTGCAGCTGGTCTGCCGCGTGCTCACCGATTTCTTCCGCGGCGTGCCGAGCCTGCTGTTCATCTACTTCTTCTTTTTGGTGCTGCCCCAGTACAAGATCGCGCTGCCGTCGTTTTGGATGCTCACGTTTCCCGTCGCGCTCGCTGCCGCCGGCGTACTCGCCGAGATCTTCCGTGCCGGTGTCAACGCCGTGCCGCGCGGCCAGGTCGAAGCCGCCCAGGCACTCGGTCTCTCCAAAGCTAAAATCACCTTTAAAATCGTGTTGCCGCAGGCTATTCGGTTTATCATTCCGTCCTTGATTTCGCAGCTCGTGGTCGTAGTCAAAGACACCACCGTGGCCTACGTGGTGAGCTACCCCGACCTCATGCAAAATGCCCGCGTGCTCATTACCAACTACGACGCCCTCGTATCGGTCTACCTGGTGATCGCGGTCATCTACATCCTCATCAACGTCGCGATTAACAAGGCCGCTGTCTATGTTTCGCACAAGACCGGCGCGACCATCATCCGCTAACGCTTTACCATTTCGAGTCATAAGGAGCCGAGCACCATGGCACAGAGCACCTCTTCCACCAGCAATCAGCCGCTGATCGAGCTCAGACACGTCGATAAGCACTACGGCGATCTGCACGTCCTCAACGACATCAATCTGTCGGTCGACCGCGGCGAGGTCGTCGTTGTGATCGGTCCCTCGGGCTCAGGCAAGTCGACCATGTGCCGAACCATCAACCGCCTGGAAACCATCGACTCGGGCGAGATTCTCATCGAGGGCGAGCCACTGCCGCAGGAAGGCAAGGATCTCGCCCGCATGCGTGCCGAGCTGGGCATGGTGTTCCAACAGTTCAACCTGTTTGCACACATGACGGTGCTGCAGAACGTCATGCTGGGGCCGGTCGACGTGTTGGGCGTGTCCAAGGAAGAGGCTCGTGAGCGCGCCATGGACCTGCTGAGCCGCGTGGGCGTGGCCGAGCAGGCCGATAAGGTGCCCGCACAGCTCTCGGGTGGCCAGCAGCAGCGCGTGGCCATCGCTCGTTCACTCGCCATGCAGCCCAAGGCTATGCTCTTTGACGAGCCCACAAGCGCCCTCGATCCCGAAATGATCAACGAGGTGCTCGAGGTCATGGTCCGTCTGGCCCAGCAGGGCATGACGATGATTGTCATCACGCACGAAATGAACTTTGCCCGCCGCGTGGCCGACCGCGTCGTGTTTATGGCCGACGGCCAGATCGTGGAAACCGGCACGCCCGACGAGTTCTTCGACCATCCCCAGACCAAGCGCGCCCAGGACTTCCTCAACTCCATTAAGGGCCACTAGCCCAATTGCCACGCGGGCAAATTCATCAGTAACGTTTGTCCCGCGCCACCCCTGTGCCATGTCCACCCGGATTCGAAAGCCGCACCCATGATCGGAACCCGCACCTCATCGTCCTACACTCCGCACGTCGACGTCGATCCCGCCGACCGCCCGCTCATCCTGGTCGCACCACGCTGGGAAAAAGCGAAGCCCTATTTGAGCGAGACGCTCTCCCCCAACGAGGAGATCGCCAGCGTCTTTGTCGATGCCATCCTTGCCGCCGGCGGCCTGCCGCTGCAGATGTCCATCACCGAGGACATTGAGGTCATCCGTCATTACGTCGATATCGCCGACGGCATCGCCATTCCCGGCGGCCCCGATGTCAATCCCAAACGTTGGGGCGATGATCGACCCTACGACCCCACCCTCTGCTGCGAGATCCGCGATAGTTTTGAGTTTAAGCTGGTCAGCGAGGTGCTCCATGCCAAAAAGCCGCTCTTTACCACCTGCCGCGGCACGCAGTTGCTCAATGTCGCCACTGGCGGCACCCTGTGCATGGACGTGCCAAGCCTGGGCGCTCGCGAGGGCCGTACGCAGTGGCGCCATACCCACGTGCTCAACGACCCCGTGCATCCCGTCGAGGTCGTGCCGGGCTCGCTGCTGGAGCGCGCGCTTGGCGGGCACAGGCTGATCCAGACCAACTCCGCACACCACTGCTGCGTCGATCGTCTGGGTAAAAGCACGCGCTTGGTCGCCAAGGCAACCGACGGCGTTCCCGAGTGCATCGAAGTCGAAGGCCAGCCGTTCTGCCTGGGCGTGCAATGGCACCCTGAGTATACGTGGAAGACGCTCGAGACCGACTTTAACCTGTGGAAGTCGTTTGTCGAGGCGGCGGCCAAGGTAAAGCAGGCCCGCTAGTTCGCGAACCGCATAACAGATAAGGGCGCCCCGCCGGCCACATGGTCTGACGGGGCGCCCTATTACCTATATGTTGCCGGCACGCAGCCCAAGGCTCGCAAGCTCTTATTCGGCCGCCTCGCGCAGGGCCGACATCGTAGCCGCATATTGCTGCTGCAACGCATGCATTCCCTCGCGAGCGCCGTCAACGGCATCGGCGCCGCGCAGCGCTTCGGTCACCACGACCGCCGGCTCGTACAGATTATCGAATCCCAGGTTCTGGCTCACGCCCTTGAGCGTGCGCGCTGCCATAAACGCACCTTCGGCGTCTCCCGCCGCCATGGCGGCCTCCAGCTTGTCCATGCTCTCGTCATCCAAAAACTTGAGGGCAAAGCGGGCGAGCATTTCCTCGCCCATCAGCCGAGCGCACGCGTCATCATAATTAGCGCCGATCTTCTCATACGCCTCACGCATGGAAATCATGGATTAGAACTCCTTTGGTCAAACTAAATCGTGGGAAACGCGACGACATCGGCGGGGCGTGCCAATGTCTCAGCAATACGGTCTTGTACCTCGAGCAGGCAGTCGAGCAACAGCGGGTTAAAGGTGCCGCACTTACCGTCCAGGATCATCTGGATCGCCTCCTTGTGCGGGATAGCGTCCTTGTACACGCGCACGCTCGTCAGCGCATCATACACATCGGCCACCGAGACCACCTGCGCGGCAATGGGAATTTCGTCGCCCTTAAGGCCATCGGGATAACCCCTGCCGTCCCAGCGCTCGTGATGCCAACGCGCAATCTGGTACGCATATTCCATAAGCGCATTGCCAACGTGATGACGTCCCAGCTCAAGCAACATGTCGGCGCCGATCGTGGTATGCGTCTTCATAATCTCGAACTCCTCGGGCGTAAGACGCCCGGGTTTGTTGAGGATCGCATCGTCAATCGACATCTTGCCGATATCGTGCAGCGCCGAAGCCAAGGCAATCGTGGAGCGCTCCTCATTGTCGAGGGAGATGGTGTCGCTACGCTGGACCAGACAGTCCAGCAGCAGCTCGGTCAGCTTTTCGATATTCGTAACGTGCCTACCGCTCTCGCCATTGCGAAGCTCCATGACGCCAGCCATGATGTCGATGAGCATGCGACTGTTCTTGACGCGCTCGTTGTACTGCTGGGACAGCAGGTTCGTCAGGCGGCGCTGTTTGGCGTATAGGCGAATGGTGTTGCTTACACGGCGGCGCACGACACGGGAGTCAAATGGACGGCTGATATAGTCCGAGGCGCCCAGCTCATACGCGCGCAGAACCATATCGTCGGAATCTTCGCTCGAAATCATGATGACAGGCAGATTGTCGATACCCGATCGACGCGACAGATCGGCCAGTACCTCAACGCCGCTTATGCCCGGCATGACAATATCCAGCAGCACGAGCGACAACTTATCGCCATAGCGGTCGACCATGTCGAGCGCCGTACGACCGTTATCGGCCTCGAGGATGCAATACTCGTCCTTGAGCATCTCGTTGAGAATGGCTCGGTTCATCTCGGAGTCATCGATAATAAGCACCGAAGGCTTTTCGCTTTGGAAGGCCTCGATGGAATCGGAATCGGTCACGACCGTACCGGCTTTTGCCTTAGCGCGGCTCAGTAACTGGACAGCGCGGCCAACGCCCTCGTCGACCGTCTCACCATGAATGCGAACGCCACCAACACATGCCGTCAAGCTCACGTACTCATGGCCCGGAATAACCGTGGAATGAACGGCATCGGATACCTGATGCAGGCGACGGGCAAAGTCATCGGAGGGAATATCGGGCATGACGACCACAAACTTGTCGCAGCCATAGCGCACAAGCTCGTCAGTCGAACGAATTCCGCTGCGTATGGCTGTCGCCACGGCACCGAGCGCAAGGTCGCCGGCATGGCGGCCACACGTATCGTTGAAGACCCTAAAATCATCAAGGTCAATCATCGCCACGCCGGCCTTCATGCGGGCGCTACGAAGCTTTTCTTCGTAATATCGGCGATTGCGCACACTCGTCAGTACGTCGGTGTAGACAAGGTCCTCTTCTGCAGCCTCTTGCCCATCGATCGGACGCACCATCAGCAGGACGTGAGGCTCGCCCTCGACCTTCAGAGGGCGCAGGCGGGCGCGGTACTCAACACCATCGTTGAGCAGTTGCTCCGACACCTCATCGGAGTCTGCCAAGGCCTCAAGACTCGACTGACGCAGACAAGGGCAGCGATCGCCGGCGAGCAAGCAGTTAGGCTCGCTCTTAATCTGATCGGCCGACAGCAAACGTACCACGGGGTAGGTCTTCGCGACACGGGCGACCTCGGCGGCAGCCTCCTCGTCGGTTAGATTGACCTCGTGATTATTGAGCATATGGGCCCCTTTCGATAGTTTCGCATGGTAGCGGTGGGTTCCAAATGTTACAAGGGTAACACCTTGTCGATGCAGGTAAGCACGTGAATGCTGTTACATTTTTATGAGTTGGCAGACGGCGCGATTGAAGCCGTAGACGTGAGGTTTTGAATACATTTGTTAACACGGCCGAAACGTCTGCGGGTGAAGCCCGCTTTGGCTATTGCGGCTGCTAGAGCCCCAGGATGCCACGGACAGCCCGGGCAGCCGCTGCCGGGCGATCGCGCAGGCCGTTGTGCGCGCCGGGGACCGTTACGAGCGGACAGTCCAAAAGCTCAGCCGCCACCCTCGTGCCCGCCTCGCGGGGCGTGCCAACCGAGAGCTCACCCAGAAACACGGCGGCCACCGTTTTTGACGCGCGAACGCTATCCCAATCGGGAACACAGGTCATAGTAATCCCGTATTCGTTTGCCATGAAACTACGGCCGTTGCGCAGGGCATGCTTGGCTTCTGCCTCGGTTGTCTTGGGAGCCTCAGGGTCCGAATCGCCGATGGCGCCCAGGAAGGCCCGTAATGCCCTGGAGACCTTTCCCGCGGCGATCATCTCGAGCAAAACCGGGGCCGCGCCCAGACCGGCACCCTCGTTTGTCACGGCGGGTTCATGCAGGATCGCACGCGAAATTATGGCGGGGTTTGCACGGAGAAGCTCCAGGGTCACCAACGTACCGGCACTGTGCGCGAGCACGTTTGCCGGAGCGCCAATATGCTCGATAACGGCCTGCAGGTCGGCGGCCTGGGCGGCGAGGTCGTAGCGTCCGTCCGCAGCGTCGCCGCTCTCGCCGCAACCGCGGCGGTCGTAGGCAATGACGCGATAGTCGCAGGCGAGCTCGCGGGCGATACCGTCAAAAAAGACACCGTCGACGCACGCACCGTGCACGCACACCAAGGCGGGTGTATCGGACGATACACCCGGGCCGGCATACTCGCGGCAGGCAATCGTGGTGCCCGCATTCTCGACCGTAAAATCCATACTGTGTTCCCATCGTCAACGCCACCAGGCCGTGCCGGGGTGCGGCTTGGTCAGATGCGTCATTTTGTGCGTACATGAATGCGCTTACTGTACCCGACTCGCACCCTTTCATGACAAGGTTTCGAAAACTCACCCGATTGCAAGGTTTCTGCCTAAACAACAGCACCCAAACCCGCGACCCACATGAAGGCCGATGCTATGCTTAAGCTCAACTGTCCCAAGGAGCATATGCCTATGTCTACGTTTTTAAATGCCAGCCCCATCTTTGGGCCCGTCCGCAGCCGTCGCCTGGGCCTTTCGCTCGGTGTCAACATGATGCCGGCGAGTGGCAAGATCTGCACGTTCGACTGCATCTACTGCGAGAACGGTCTCAACGCCGAGCGCCCCTGCCACGAGCCTTATAACACCGCTGCCGTGGTGCTCGACGCACTCGAAGCCAAGCTGCACGAGATGGCAATCGAGGGTGAGCTGCCCGATGTAATCACGTTTGCCGGCAATGGCGAGCCCACCGCCGCACCGGAGTTTCCGCAGGCCATCGCCGGTGCCGTCGCGCTTCGCGACCAGCTGGCCCCAAACACCAAGATTGCCGTGCTTTCCAACGGCACGCGCGCCGACCGTCCCCAGGTACACGATGCACTCATGATGGTTGACGACAACATCCTCAAGCTCGATACGGTCGACCCGGCATTTATCCAGCTGCTCGACCAGCCCGTTGGCCCCTACGATGTAGAGCACCAAATCGAAACGTTCGCGAGCTTTAACGGTCATGTCATTATCCAGACGATGTTTTTGAGCGGTGAGTACCGGGGCAAGTCTCTCGATAACACCGGCGAGGAGTACGTTGGTCCTTGGCTCGCGGCGCTCGAACGCATTCGTCCGCAGGAGGCGACCATCTACACGGTGGCGCGCGAGACACCGGTCGCCGGCCTTGCCAAAGCGGCGCCCGACGTCCTCGATGCCATTGCCGCGCGCGTCCAAGCCCTCGGCATCCCCTGCCAGGTGAGCTACTAGCAAAACCACGCAGCGGCTAGTGCCCGCCATCCCGCTCCATCAGTTGCGGTGATATAGTTCCTATTTGTGCTGTTAAACCGCTTAAATCGGAACTATATCACCGCAACTTTTATGGACGCGTGGGTGGGCTATACTAGCTGCGGATGAAAGGAAGTTAGCCATGTTTGACAACGGACCCGTACCCGGCCGCAACGACGCCTGTTGGTGCGGCAGCGGTAAGAAATACAAGAAATGCCATAGCGCCTTCGACGAGCGCCTCGAGCGCCTGTGGGAAGAGGGCTGGGAGGTCCTGCCCCGCACGCTCTATAAGACGCCCGCCGATATCGAGGGCATCAAACGCTCGGCAGCCATCAACGTAGGCGTGCTCGACTACGTAGGCGAGCACATCGCCGCGGGCATGACCACTAACCAGATCGACCAGATGATCTACGACTACACCGTCGAGCACGGTGGCACGCCGGCCGATCTCAACTACGAGGGCTATCCCAAGAGCGTGTGTACCTCGATCAACGATGTGGTCTGTCACGGTATCCCCTGCGATACGGACGTGCTGCACGAGGGCGACATCATCAACGTGGACTGCTCCACGATTTTGGACGGCTACTTTAGCGACTCGAGCCGCATGTTCTGCATCGGCGAGGTCTCTGCCGAGCGCCAGCGCCTGGTCGACGTCACCCGTGCCAGCGTGGAAGCGGGCCTGGCAGCCGTCAAGCCATGGCTGCCACTGTCCGTTATGGCCGAGGCCGTGCAAAAGACGGTCGAGGACGCCGGCTTTAGCGTGGTGCGCGAGTACGGCGGACACGGCATTGGCAAGGAGTTCCACGAGGACCCGTTTGTGGGCTTTACCACCGAGGCGCCCGATGTAGACACCATCATGGCTCCGGGCATGGTCTTTACCATCGAGCCCATGGTCAACGCCGGGGCGCCCGACATTAAGATTAGCAAGGGCGACGGCTGGTGCGTGCGCACTAAGGACGGCAGTGATTCGGCTCAGTGCGAGGTACAGCTCGTGGTGACCGAGGACGGCTACGAGCTGCTGAGCTGGTAGCCGTGGATGCGCCGGGCTTCGCGACGGATATGTTAACCATCGCGAAGCCCGGCGTTTTTATAGCGTTTTACCAGATATAACCTGCCAAAACAAACCTGTCCCTTTTTGGCAGGTCGAGCGGAGAGGACTGCTTGTGAACATCCTGGTTTTGTTGCCCGTCAACGATCGTCACCGCGCGATCCTCGAGTCGAGCGCTCCGGGCGAGGACTTTACCTACACGAACGCCGACGCCGCCACACGTGAACAGGTCGCCGATGCCGATGTGATCCTGGGCAACATTGACCCTGACATGCTCACGGCATGCGACCATCTCCAGCTGTTGCAATTGCAGACCGCCGGCTATGACGACTACCTTGCCGCCGGCACCGTGCCGGCTGAAGCCAAGCTGTCTTGCTCAATCGGCGCCTACGGTCAGGCCGTGAGCGAGCACATGTTTGCCATGGTCCTTTCCATGATGAAGCGCCTGCCCGGCTATCACGATTTGCAGCGCGAGCATCGCTGGGAGGATTTGGGGCCGGTCACCTCGCTCAAAAACGCCAACGTGCTGGTGCTGGGCGCGGGCGATATCGGCGGTCACTTTGCCACGCTCTGCCGCAGCATGGGCGCACACGTCCGCGGCATCAAGCGCCATCCGCTCGTCTACCCCATTGTATTTGAGGACATGGACGGCATGGGTGAACGCTATGCCCGTGACGCTGTGACGGGTGAGCGTTTCAAGGTGCCCGGCAACATGACCTATGACCAATGGAAAGCCCAGCAGGATGCCCTCCACGGTCAAGGAACTGTTGATAAGATGC
>URFU01000041.1 GCA_900547125.1 uncultured Collinsella sp. | reverse complement strand
CGGGCGGCGAAGGAACGGATCATCTCGAAGGTGTTCCAGTCGGACTTGCCGGGCTGGAAGAACAGCGGCTGCATCTCGTGGACCAGGGCGCCGGTCGTGGCGCGAGCATCTTCACGCTCGTCCTTCACGATCTCGTAGTCAGTGCCTTCAGCCAGCGGGGCCATGAAGTAATCGCGACCCTGGATATAGCGCGACCACTGGTGCATACCGGCCTCGCCGATCTCCTCGCCGTAGGTTTTGGCGACGTCGAACTTGCCGTCGGTGTACTCGGCAAAGCCCTTCTCCTTGGGCATGGACTCGATGCCCTCGGAATGGAGACAGTTCTCGGTGTCATCGAGGTCTACGTTATAGGTGAGGTTGCCGATGTTGGGGTTGAGCGAGGCGATGTCATCGGCGAGCTTCATAGCAATCCACTGATGGCCGGAAAGCGCGGCGAACAGCCAGGTCTCGGTGCTGTCGGCGATGATGATCTGGTCGTTGGAGCAGACGCCCTGCTCGTCGATCAGGCTGCCGATGAGCTCGACGCCCTCGCGGGCCGTGGCACTCTCGCCCAGGATGACGCTGGCATAGCTGTACTCGCCAATGCCAGTCTCCTCGGTGATGGGATCGGCCTCTTCGGCCTTCTCGTTATAGGAGGTGCTCAGCGTGGCAGAGCAGGAAACGCCCTTCTCGTTGATGCCAGCCTCGGAATATGCGTCGTAGCGATCTTCCCACTGAGAGGGGTTGTCGCGAACGAAGGTGTAGCGGTAGGTTGCGCCCTTGGACTTGTACTCAAAACCGGACTCGACCGAGGTGTACTTGTTGCCGTCCTTGTGTGCGGGCTCAATGCCAAAGTGCTTGACATAGCGCGGACCGAAGTCCTCGGAACGGCCGTAGTACGTGTTGCCGTCTGCCGTAAGCTTGCTGCCCATGTAGATCTGGGTGCAGGCGAGCGCCGAAGTCGGCATGGCCATGATGGCCGCTGCTCCAAACGCAAGGCCGCAGCCGAGCTTTTTGAGCGTGTTGACAGGATGAGTAAACCTCATGATCCCTCCCAACCGTTGAAACCCCACGGAACCGTGCAGGATTTCAGCTAATAAATACATCTATTAGCCTATCGGAAGTCTAAATAGTATTCATCTATTTCGATGAAATACTCGATGAGCGTCCTAAAATATGCGATGAGCGGACAAGAATACTCATTATCTAGCTTTAGTTAAATAAAGACGCCCTGCAATTACTGTATCTGAATAAAGCGCCTTGCACGGGGCACAAAGAAAAATCCCCCGCTGTCTGGCAAATGCATAAACAACGGGGGAGACGATAATTGAATGAATATCATACCAATGTGGAATTACTTCTTCCGGCGGTGGATCACGTTAATCGCATAGCCGACGAGCATGGCCAAGACGATGACGATAAAGCCAATCAGGGGGTTGTCGTTCATGGGGTCCTCCTATTTTCCGAGCGGGGAGAATTCGTCGACGATGAGATCGAGGCATTGCGGAAGCGCGCGGGCACCAAAGACGCCCGAGTTGCTGGAGATGATCTCGCCATCGAACTGCATGCCCAGCGACGGCGTGCAGGTGATCTTGGCTTCCTTGGTCTGGATGATCTTGAACTGCGGACGGCCGAGCACCTTGCCGGCGGGGTCGAGTGCGGCGGTGATCACGGTGGGCAGGAGCTGGACGGTTTTTACGGGCTCGATGACCGCGATGTCGACCATGCCGTCGTTCATGCGGCAATCGGGGAACAGGTTGATGTCGTTTTGAATGACCGAGGTGTTGCCGGCCATGCAGCAGATGCCATCGAGCTCCTCGACAATGCCGTCATGCTCAATCGTAAAATGCGCCACCGTGGGGTTGGGTGTGGCGAGCGCCGACAGGAAATAGGCGATCTCGCCGATGTCGTTTTTGGCGGGGGCGGCCTTCATCATGATCTCGGCGTCGAAGCCCGAGCCGGCGATGATGATAAAGCCGTGGCGCTTCTCGTTACCGTTCTCGTCGATCCAAAAGAGCTCACCCATGTCCACCTTGACCGTGCGGCCGGCGCGGCAAGCCTTGGCAAGCGCCGCTGCCTCGGGGGCATTACCGATGTTGTTAAAGAACAGGCAGGCTGTGCCGGAGGGGAAGACGAGCGTGGGGACACCGCACCCGCGCATCTGGTCGAGCACGTTGGAGACGGTGCCGTCGCCGCCCGAAACGACCACGCGAGCAAACTCGCGCACGTCTGCCACGGCGTCCTCGGGTTCCATGCCATCGCCGATAAAGCGCATCACGACCTCGTCGCCGCCCTGCGCGAGGGCGTGCGTGAACGCGTAGATTTCATCTGAGCTGGGGCCCGATGCCGGGTTGTGGATGATAAGGCAGCGCATACTTACGTTCCCGTTCTGTGACTAACCGAGTATAGTTGTAGGGCAATGCCGATATCCTACCCGTGTTTTTCGGGCCTAACCTTATTCGATGGGTTGATATGTACATTTCCACACATCAGGCTCTACTCGACTTTTGCCAGCGCGCCCGTGAGTTCGACGCGATTGCCGTCGATACCGAGTTTTTGCGCGAGCGCACGTTCCATCCGCGCCTGTGCTTGGTTCAGATTGCCACCCCTGCCGAGAGCGTGGCGGTCGACCCTCTGGTGATCGACGACCTGTCGCCGCTGGCCGAGCTTATGGCCGACGAGAGCGTGACCAAGGTCTTCCACGCCTGCTCGCAGGATATGGAGGTCATGCTCCATACCGTGGGCGTGCTGCCGCGTCCCATTTTTGACACGCAGGTGGCCGCCGCCTTTTTGGGCGAGCGCCAGCAGATTTCCTACGGCGCGCTCGTGCAGACGTTTTGCGGCGTCTCGTTGCCCAAGACCGAGTCGCTGACCGATTGGTCGCGCCGCCCGCTGACCGACAAACAGATCGAGTACGCGATCGATGACGTCAAGTACCTGATTGTCGCCTATACCGAGATGATGAGTCGCCTGCGCGAGCTGGGCCGGGTGGACTGGGTGCTCGACGAGTTGCGTCCGCTGGCCGACGAGTCGCACTACCGCGCCGACTGCCATGAGGCATTCCGCAAGGTCAAGCGCATCAACTCGTGTAGCCGCCATCAGCTGGGCATCGCGCGCGAGCTTGCCGCTTGGCGCGAGGACCGCGCCGAGCGCCGCAACATCCCACGCAAGTGGGTCATGTCCGACGATACGCTGCTGGCGCTCGTCAAGCGCAATCCTGTGCGCGTTGAGGAGTTCCGCAGCATCCGCGGCACCGATCAGCTGGGGGAGCGCGACGTGGACGGCGCGCTCATGGCCATTAAGCGCGGCGCGAGCTGCCCGCACGATCGCCTGCCGCTCATGGTGCGCGGGCACCGTCAGATTTCGCCGGAGTTGGAGAGCGTGACGGACCTGATGTATGCGCTCATTCGCCTGGTTGCCGAGCGCTCGGGCGTGGCGACCTCGGTCATTGCCTCGCGCGATGACCTGGCCGATTACATCGAGCATCCCGAGCAAAGCCCCCTGCGCGAAGGTTGGCGCTTTGAGCTTGTGGGTTCGCGTTTGGACGATCTGCTTTCCGGCAATATGGGGTTGACGGTCAAAGATGGCAAAATTGAATTGCTGTAGGTATATAGTTACGCGGTTTTACCAAACCGCGTAACAGCTCGACGCTGCAAACGGCCGAGAGCGGCAATCTGACGTTCAATCGTCGCTCGCGTACCAAAGTACGCGTCGCTTCTCTTTCACGTCACCTTGCTCGCTCTCGGCCGTTTTCGCTGACATTGCCAAAACATCGATGTTGATTTGCTGGTCAGTCGAATGGGTAGAATGCCTCCAACGTGTAACTCGATTCGGAGGAATTCGCATGCCTTATTACTATGGATACGGCTTTGGCATTGACCCGCTGTACCTGCTGGTTGTTCTTGTCTGCACGGTGCTTGGCCTTGCCGCGCAGAACTATATTAACTCGACGTACAAGACGTGGTCTAAGGTGTGCTCGGACGGCGATACGGGTGCCACGGTTGCTCGCCGCATGCTCGATGCCAACGGTTGTAGCGCCGTGGGTATCAAGGGTGTTGCCGGCGAGCTCACCGATCATTACAACCCGCAGGACAACAACCTGTATCTGTCGGATGCCAACCGCTCGGGTGGGTCGGTCGCAAGCGTTGCCGTCGCCTGTCACGAGGCGGGCCATGCCGCCCAGCGTCAAAGTGGTTATGCCATGATGAAGGTACGCACCGCTTTGGTCCCTGTCGTCAACTTTACCCAGAACACCTGGACGATCGTGCTGCTCATGGGCCTGTTCATGAACATCGCGGGTCTCACGACCCTCGCGCTGGTCTTCTTCTCGTTTAGCGTGCTGTTTCAGCTGGTTACGTTGCCGGTCGAGATCGATGCCAGTCGCCGCGCCGTGGCGTATATCGAGCAGTCGGGCATGAGCTCCAAGCAGGTCAACGGTGCCAAGAAGGTCCTGACGGCGGCCGCGCTCACCTACGTGGCGGCGGCGCTCACCTCGATTATTCAGCTGCTCTACCTGATGGCTCGCTACAACAGAAATTCCAACCGATAACAAATAGGACAGGCAGGCGCCGTGGGGATTTGTGTCCCCGCGGCGCTGTAATATGTGTTGGACTTGAATTTGCGCAGGGCCGGAGCCCATGTGCACGATGACGAAAGGGGGCTGCGTGGCAGGCTGGAATCTGACCGGCAATACCGTTTCCGCCGAGTTCGACGGATCGGACGAGCAGGAGCGCAAAGAGCTCAGCGTGAGCCAAGCGGTGGAGATCGCCGCCGGCGCGCTCGATGCCATTCCGCAGTTGAGCGTTTTGGGTGAGGTCACGGGTTTTCGTGGTCCCAATGCCCGAAGCGGCCACTGCTACTTCCAGATTAAGGACGACTCGGCGGCCGTCGACTGCATCATCTGGAAGGGCGCCTACCTTAAGCGCACCTTCGATCTGCGCGACGGCATGCAGGTAAGCTTTAAGGGCAGCTTCAATCTCTACAAGCCTACGGGTCGCATGAGCTTCGTCGCCCGCTCGTTCTCGCTGGCGGGGGAGGGCATGCTGCGACAACAAGTGGCGCAACTGGCCGAAAAGCTGAGCCGCGAGGGCCTGATGGACGAAGCGCGTAAGCGCCGCATCCCGGTGTTTTGCTCACGCGTGGCGGTCGTCACCTCGCTTTCTGGCGCGGTAATCGACGACGTCAAGCGTACGCTGCGCCGTCGCAACCCGCTCGTCGAGCTCGTCTGCGTGGGCGCCAAGGTTCAAGGCGAGGGTGCGCCGGCAGAGCTTATTGAAGGCTTGCGTCGCGCCGCTGCCATTACGCCGGCGCCCGATTGCATTTTGCTCGTGCGTGGCGGCGGTTCCTTCGAGGACCTCATGACCTTTAACGACGAGGAGCTTGCCCGTGCGGTGGCAGCCTGTCCCGTGCCTGTGGTAACGGGTATTGGGCATGAGCCCGATACCTCGATTTGCGACATGGTGAGCGACCGTCGCGCCTCTACGCCCACGGCGGCGGCAGAATCGGTGGCACCGGCTATGACGGAGTTGGCCGACGTGCTCGAGGCGCGCCATCAGCGTCTGGGCGCCGCGATGGCTTCGATGATCGGGTCGGATCAGGTCGATCTGGAAATGCTCGACCAGCGCGGTCGTCGTGCCTGGGATACCTATACGGCTCGTCTAGGCGACGCGCTCGCTGCGGCCGCATGCCGCCCGTGCCTCAACGATCCGACGTTTATGGTCGAGCGTCGCGAGTCTGAGCTTGCCCTGACGGCCGATCGTCTGTCCGGCGCCATAACGCGTTCGGTTGGGGCCTTCCGCTCCAACTTCGAGCGTCTGCCCGAGCGCTTGGTCGCAAGCACCTCAGGGCTCGATGGCAAGCGTCATGCGCTCACGCTTGCGAGTTCCCGTCTGGAGCATCAGGGACGTACGATGCTTAGCAAACCCGCGTCCGAACTGGGCCGTGCGGCAGCCTCGCTCGATGCCCTGTCGCCGCTCAAGGTGCTTGCCCGCGGCTATTCCATTGCATATAGCGAAGCCGGTGTGGCTACGAGCGCCAAGACCTTTAAGCCAGGCGACGCCATTCGCGTGCGTATGGCAGACGGCAACGTGGCGGCAACGGTCGATACGGTCGAGTAAGCCGTGTTTCATAGCGATAAACCTTTAGGAAAGGAAACAGATATGGCAGAGAAGACCCCGGTCGAGCAGCTTACGTACAAGCAGGCTTCTCAGGAGTTGGAGCTCATCATCCGCAGCCTGGAGTCGGGCGATATGGAGCTCGAGGAGTCGCTCGAGAGCTATACCCGCGGCGTCGAGCTCCTTAAGAGCCTGCGCACCCGCCTGTCCGATGCCGAGCAGAAGGTCTCGGTGCTCCTTAAGGACGTCGACGGCAACGACGTGCTCGCCGACGGCGAAGCCGCCAACACGGACGACAACCTCTCGTTCTAACCATCCCGACCAAATATAATTACCTTGGTCTGTGAGAAAGGAACCAACCATGTGTGATTGCATCTTCTGCAAAATCGCCAACCACGAGATCCCCTCGACCGTTGTCTATGAGGACGACCAGGTCATCGCCTTCGACGACCTCAACCCCCAGACGCCGGTCCACACGCTCGTGATTCCCAAGAAGCACTACAGCGACATCGCCGACAACGTACCGGCCGAGACCATGGGCGCCATGGCTCACGCCATCCAGGAGGTCGCTAAGGCCAAGGGCCTGGAGGACGGTTTCCGCGTCATCTCCAATAAGGGCGTCAACGCCGGCCAGACCGTCATGCACTTCCACATGCACGTTCTCGGCGGCAAGAACCTGGGCGAGAACCTCATCTGAGGGCGCGTAGGCCGTCGACTTGGCTGCCTTTGGAGTAATCTATGCAGCTTTCTCAACTCGAATACCTTCAAGCTGTAGCGAACTATGGCGGCGTGCGCAAAGCAGCTCGCGCCGTTCACGTGAGTCCGCAGGCCGTTTCGTCGGCAATAAAAAAGTTGGAATCTGAGTATCAGATTGTTTTGCTCGACCGATCGGCGGGGGAGGCTGTTTTGTCTCCGGCGGGCAGAGAATTTGCGCGTCGTGCACGCGTGATCCTGGCGCAAGTCGACGATCTCAAAAAGTACGCTCGATCGGGGAACGGCGGCGTTTCGCCCGACGGCCATTTCCGTCTTTACGCCCCCTGCCTTCATGGGCGGGGGCGCCTTTTTTCCGAAAACTGGTACGACTCGTTTGAAAGCTCACACCCTCAGATTCATCTTGATGTGTGGCATCAGCCAACGGCAACATGCTTTGAATCACTTATACTTGGAATTTCGGACGCGGCTATCTCGTTTGAGGAACCACGGGACAGCGTCCTTTCTTCAAAATATATGGGTGAAAAGGAGCTCAGGGTTCTTTCATGTCCAGCTGGTCATCAATCTGTTGACGCTATGACCATTCGTGAGTTACTGGGCGGCAGGCTCGCTGTTCCCATTAATTTGTCACCCTGTCTCAATGCAATCAATCAATGTCCCGAAGCTCAGCTGGTTAATTTCCGCTTTCGCGATGTCGAATACGGAAACAGGGCGCAGGCTGAGTTTCTTCAAGCCGGGGGATTGATATTGAGTTTTTCTGGCTCTTCTCTCGCATCGGATGGATCGGAAGTGAGCGAGTGCTCCATTGAAGCCTCACATGACGTAGCCTTGCCCATCTACTTTTGCTATCGACAAAATGCCTGGACCGATCGACACCAGACGGTATTTCTTCACCTATTGCGTCATCTCGCTTCGTGAGGCCATTTGGCCTCGTGTCGTCAAGTGAATGTTGACGCCCTGCAACACATAGCTGACAGCTTTGCCCTCATGCTTTTCCAAGATTTCGATTTAGATTGCTGACTCTTGGAGGGCGGAGCATGAAAAATCGTACGATTTTGCTTTATATGATGTTCGTTTTCCTGTCGAACTTCAGCACCATCTTGTATTTCCTAACTGTCTACCTTGAGTTCGTTGGGCTTTCGATGGTAGCGATTTCTAGCATGATGATTGCATATCAAGTGAGCAAGTTCATCCTTGAAGTTCCCACTGGCTATATTGCTGATAGGTTTGGACGAAAGACAAGCGGTCTCGTTGGCGTCGTGGGAATGCTTGGATACTACGCCGCCCTGCTTTTCGTCCGTTCTCCTCTGCTTTTAATCGGCGCGTTTGCTCTCAAAGGTTTTGCCGTTGCATGTGTGAGCGGATCCATCGAAGCGATTTACATTGACAGCGTCTCTCAGGACCAGCTCGTAAGACTTAATGTCGTTGAGCGATTTGTTTTCTATGCCTCTTATGCCATCTCCGCTTGCGTGGGCGGTTTCATTTCGTCTGCCGGTGCATATCTCATTGGTCTTTCGGCAGATATCATCGCAATGGTGTTGACGTTGGTTGTTGTTGTCTGCATTCCAGAGATGCGAAGAGGGGGCACTGCGGGGACACCTGAGCGTGGAATTAGCCCGAAGATGATCGGTGCCGCTATTGCGTGTAACGGAATTCTTCGTTCAGCGTTCATCATGGACTGTTCTCAAGCATTTGCTTTTGTCGCCCTGGAAGACTTTTTCTCACTGCTGCTTGTGGGCCGCGGAATGAATGCCGTCGCTTCGGGTGTGATCATTGCGGTCCAGCTCCTTGCCTCGGCCTCCATGGGGCTTATTGTGCCCAGTGTGATTGCTCATGTCGACAAGAGCCGTTTTGCGCGTATTTGCGGCATCGTGCGCCTTTCCCTGACTGCTCTATTTTTGATTCCCTTTACTCCGATCTATTTGCTGCCCGTGTTCTATGTGTTGCAGACGGTCGCCTACTCGTTATTTGCTCCAATTAAATACTCAATTTTTCAAAATGCCGCCGATTCTTCGATGCGCTGTTCACTGATTTCGGTTCAAAGTCAGATGGTGGCGGTGGGTGCCATCCTTTTCTATCTGTTCAATGCTGCGTTGGGCAGCATCGCGGACATTCGAGTCATATTGCTTGTCGCGCTCGGGATTTCTTCTTTGGTGTATATCCCCGCGCTATTTCGTCTTACAAGTCAAAGGCCATGCGTATTTAGGCACCGATAACTTATATATCAACGCAATAAACCCGAGCGCGAGGGCGTTTGGGTTTATTATTGAAGCGTATGTAACCTGGCGGCGTCACACCGCCTGTTAGTAGGGAGACACATGAACGTTCTGGTCGTCAACGCAGGATCTTCGACCCTTAAGTATCAGGTCATCGATACCAAGTCCCACAAGGTGTCCGCAAAGGGCTCCTGCGAGCGCGTCTGCTTTACCGGCGGTACCTTCACCCACGCTGCCAACGGTTCCAAGAAGGTGACCGAGAACATCGAGTTCCCCGACCACAAGGTCGCCATCGAGGTCGTCCTGAAGGATCTCGAGGCCAACGGCGTCAAGATCGAGGGCATCGGCCACCGTATCGTTCAGGGCGGTTGGTACTTCGGCGATTCCTCCCTCGTCGACGAGGACGTCCTCGCCAAGATCCGCGAGGTCGCTCCGCTTGCCCCGCTGCACAACAACCCCGAGGCCAACGTTATCGAGTACTGCCTCGAGCAGTATCCCGACCTGCCCAACGTCACGGTCTATGACACCGCTTTCCACTTCAATATGCCCGAGGTCGCCAAGACCTACGCCCTGCCCAAGGACGTCTGCGACAAGCTGCACATCCGTAAGTACGGCGCCCACGGCACCAGCTACCGCTACATCTCCAAGAAGGTTGCCGAGATGACCAACGGCGAGGCCCGCAAGGTCGTCGTGTGCCACATCGGTTCCGGTGCCTCCCTGTGCGCCATCGAGGACGGTAAGTGCATGGACACCACCATGGGCTTGACGCCGCTCGACGGTGTCATGATGGGCACCCGCTGCGGTTCCATCGACCCTGCTACCGTGTGCTACCTGCAGCGCGAAGGCGGCTACACCTTCGACGAGGTCGACGAGATGATGAACAAGAAGTCCGGCCTTTTGGCTGTGACCGGCGGCAAGACCAACGACTGCCGTAACGTTGAGGAGCTCGCCGCTGCCGGCGACCCCGAGGCTCAGCTCGCCTTCGATATGTTCGTCTACAAGATTGCCGCCAAGGCCGCCGAGATGGCCACTTCTATGTGCGGCATGGACACCCTGGTCTTTACCGCCGGCATCGGCGAGCACGCTCCCGCTGTCCGCGCTGGCGTGGCCGACCGTCTGGCCTTTATGGGCGTCAAGATGGACCATGCCCGTAACGCCCTGCGTGGCGACGGCGCTTGGTGCCTGTCTGCCAAGGATTCCAAGGTTAAGATCTTCGTCATCCCCACGGACGAGGAGTTCATGATCGCTTCCGACGTCGAGCGCATCGTCAGCGGTAAGTAATTGATGCAAGGGGAGGGGACTGGATGGCCTTGCGCCGTTCAGCCCCCTTTTATGCTCTTTGGGCGAAGAGCTTAATAGATATTTATTGAATTCTGATAACTTCTTATTAAAGGTACGGCCGCCTTATAGGTTTGCCGACCGTACTGTAATCACGAAGGAGTCTCATGAACGTACTTGTTGTCAACGCCGGCAGCTCGAGCCTTAAATATCAGCTTTTGGATACCGATACCCGCGAGGTTTTCGCCAAGGGCAACTGCGAGCGTATCGGATCGGAGATGGGCATCTTTGGTCACTCCGAGAACGGTGGCACCAAGCAGACCGAGGAGGTTCCCTTCCCCGATCATCGCTCTGCTATCGCTCGCGTGCTCGAGGAGCTCGAGAAGACCGACTTTACGATCGATGGCATTGGGCATCGCATCGTTCAGGGCGGTTGGCACTTCGATGATTCCGCGGTCGTCGACGATGAGGTCATGGCTAAGATCCTTGAGGTGGCCCCGCTCGCCCCGCTGCACAATTACGGCGAGGCCGCGGCAATCGAATATTGCCGCGAGAAGTATCCGGAGCTGCCCAACGTGGCCGTCTTCGACACCTCGTTCCACATGACCATGCCCGAGGTTGCCTACACCTACGCTCTGCCCAAGGACGTGTGCGACAAGTACCACGTGCTCAAGTACGTCGCGCACTGTACGAGCCACCGTTACGAGTGGATGATGGCCAAGGAGATCCTGGGTGCGCGCTGCCACCGTCTGCTTTCGTGCCATCTGGGCAACGGTGCTTCGCTTGCCGCCATTGAGGACGGCGTTTGCCGCGATACCACGATGGGGCTTACGCCGCTTGACGGTCTGATGATGGGTACCCGTTGCGGTTCCATCGACCCGGCCACCGTGTGCTATCTTCAGCGCGAGGGCGGCTACAGTTATCAGGAAGTCGACGACATGATGAACAAGCAGTCCGGTCTGCTTGCCATCTCGGGCATCTCCAACGATGCCCGAGACATCCGTACGCGCGCCTCCGAGGGTGACGAGCGCTGCCTGCTCGCCTTCGATATGTTCGCCTACAAGGCCATGCAGCAGGCCGGTTCCATGATCGCCTCCATGGCGGGCGTGGATACCATCACCTTTACCGCCGGCATCGGCGAGAACGACTGGTCGATTCGCAAGGCCTTCTGCGACTGCTTTGAGTGGCTGGGCGTGCGCATCGACAACAACAAGAACCGCGAGGCCGTGGGCAACGGTCCGCAGGTCATCAGCGCCGCCGGCTCTTCCGTCACGGTCATGGTCATCCCCACCGACGAGGAATACATGATCGCCCACGACGTCGAGCGTCTGACCAAGAACAACTAACGCGCGCATTTGCAAGTAAACGAAAGGCCTCCAGAGCAACAGCTCCGGAGGCCTTTCTGCTAGCAGGCGGAAATTCCAGTCCCAAAGTGATCACCGCCAGCAACGCCTGCACTCCCAACAACGGCACCCATCCATTCAGATTTTCAGCCCCAGCTCGTAGCCAAGCCGCCGTCCACCCCAGATCCCCTGAGCACCACGTGGCGGCAGGGACCCTACAGGGTAAAGCTCTGAAAATATTCCGCAGGACGCATGAAACCCCCGCCGCACGAAGTGCGCAGCGGGGGTTTCATGCATGTCCGAGGACGTTTTCAGAGCTTTACCCTGTAGGGTCCCGAGGGGATATGTCCGCTACTCAGCCATCTGAGCCTGGACGGCGGTGATGGCCACGACACCCACGATGTCGTCGGCAGAGCAGCCGCGCGACAGGTCGTTGACCGGCTTGGCGATGCCCTGCAGGATGGGGCCGTAGGCGTCAGCGCCGGCGAAGCGCTGGACCAGCTTGTAGCCGATGTTGCCTGCCTCGAGGTCGGGGAACACGAGCACGTTGGCCTTACCGGCGACGGAGGAGCCGGGAGCCTTGAGCTGGGCGACGGTGGGGACGATAGCGGCATCGAGCTGCAGGTCGCCGTCGATGGCGAGCTCGGGAGCCTTCTCCTTGCAGAACTTCACGGCCTCCTGGACCTTCTTGGCGACCTCGCCACCGGCGGAGCCCATGGTGGAGTAGGAGAGCATGGCTACGTGCGGCTCAACGTTGCCCATGAAGGTGGACCAAGAGTGAGCGGAGGCGATGGCGATCTCGGAGAGCTCGTCAGAAGACGGGTTGATGTTGAGGCCGCAGTCGGCGAAGGTCAGCGTGCCGTCGGTGCCGAACTGCGGGGTGTCGGTGCACATCACGAAGAAGGCCGAGACCAGCTTGGTGCCCGGGGCGGTCTTGAGAATCTGCAGCGCGGGACGCAGGGTGTCGGCGGTGGAGTGGCAGGCGCCGGAGACCAGGCCGTCGGCGTCGCCCATCTTGACCATCATGGTGCCAAAGTAGGTGGCGTCCATCACCTGGGCGCGAGCCTGCTCGATGGTAACGCCCTTCTTGGCGCGGAGCTCGGCAAACTTCTGCGCGTACTCCTCGTGCTTTTCGGCATTGCGCGGGTCGATGACGGTAGCGCCGGGAACGTCGATCTCGTCGGGGTTGCCCAGGATGACGAGCTTTGCCAGGCCCTCCTCGATGATTTTGTTTGCCGCGACGATGGTACGCGGATCTTCGCCCTCGGGCAGGACGATGGTCTTAAGGTCGGCCTTGGCGGCAGACTTCATACGGTTAAGGAAATCGCTCATGTTACTCCTTACAAGCGTTTCGCTAAGCTCCAGGCGCCCGGCTGTTCACGAATAAACCCGCTGCTAGCGGGTTTACCTTTCAATAATGTACGCCGCGGTGCTTGAGCTTTCCTTGTGTGGCAAGCTCATTATAGGACGCATTAGCGCTATAATCGCTCTGATAAATATGTCTCGAAGAATGTTCGAGAAAAGCCCAGCTAACGAGCACGTGGCTTTTGACAAGGAGTATCGATGCAGATTACCTCAGGCCTGCCTGAAGGCTTTAATGCCGGTGCGTACGACATGATTGTTGTCGGCGCCGGTTATGCCGGTGCCGTTTGCGCCCGCCGTCTTGCCGAAACTATCGGCTATCGTGTTGCCGTTTTGGAGCGCCGTAGCCACATTGCGGGCAATGCCTTCGACTGCACTGACGAGGCGGGAATCCTGGTCCACGAGTATGGTCCGCACATCTACCATACCTTTAACGAGCGCGTCCACAATTTCCTGTCGCGCTTTACCAAGTGGACGGACTACCAGCACAAGGTGCTCGCCAACATCAACGGTACCCTTATGCCCGTGCCCTTTAACCATGCGAGCCTCAAGCTCGCCTTTGGCGATGAGCGCGGCGAGGAACTGTACCAAAAGCTCGTGGAGACCTTTGGCAAGGACGTCAAGGTGCCCATTATGGAGCTGCGCAAGAAGAACGACCCGGATCTTGCCGAGGGCGCCGATTATGTCTATGAGAACGTCTTTTTGCATTACACCATGAAGCAGTGGGGCCAGACGCCCGACCAGATCGACCCCTCGATCACCGGCCGCGTTCCCGTCTTTGTGGGCGATGACGATCGCTACTTCCCGCAGGCTCCTTTCCAGGGCATGCCGCAGGATGGCTATACCGCGCTGTTCGAGCATATGCTCGATCACGACCTGATTGACGTATTCTGTGACGTAGACGCCCGTGACCTCTTTGAGATAGACGGTAAGGTCTATGGTGGCGAGATCGTCTACACCGGTCCACTCGACGAGCTGTTCAATCTCGATCTGGGCGCGCTGCCGTACCGCACGCTCGACATGAAGTTCGAGACGCTCGATATGGATCAGTTCCAGCCCGTGGGTACCGTCAACTACACCACGAGCGAGGACTACACGCGCATCACAGAGTTCAAGAACATGACCGGTCAGGTTTTGCCAGGCAAGACCACCATCATGAAGGAGTACTCCAAGGCCTATACGCCCGGCTCGGGCGAGACGCCGTACTACGCTATCTTGGAGCCCGAGAACCGTGAGCTCTACGAGCGCTATCTTGAGCGCGTCCAGAACCTGACGAACTTCCACCCGGTGGGTCGTCTGGCCGAGTATCGTTACTACGATATGGATGCCGTGACCAATTCCGCCCTCGATCTTTCGGATGAGATTATCGCCTGCCATGCATAAAGTCATAACATTCGGTATTCCCTCGTATAACGCCGCCAAGGACATGGACCATTGCATCACCTCCATCTTGGAGGGGAGCAATTACGCCACCGATATCGAGATTATCGTGGTGGACGACGGCTCCAAGGACGAGACGGCCGCCAAGGCCGACGAGTGGGAGGCCCGTTATCCTGGAATCATCCGCGCGGTGCACCAGGAGAATGGCGGCCACGGTATCGCCGTCCTCTCGGGCCTGCGCGAGGCGCAGGGCACCTACTACAAGGTTGTCGACTCGGATGACTGGCTCGACGGTGCGGCGCTTTCGACCATGCTGTCGATTCTGCGTGGTTTTGAGGAGCGCGACCAGCGCGTCGACCTGTTTATCTCGAACTACGTGTACGAGAAGGTTTACGAGGGCACGCATACCGCTATTGGCTACAAGTTTGCTCTGCCGCGCAAAAAGATTTTCTCTTGGGACCAGATCGGGCACTTCCGTCCCGATCAGAATCTGCTCATGCACAGTCTGTGCTATCGCACCGATGTACTGCGCGAGTCGAATCTGCCTATGCCGGCTCACACGTTCTACGTGGATAATATCTACGCATATGTGCCGCTGCCGCGCTGCAAGACCATGTACTACGCCGACATCGACCTCTATCGCTACTTTATCGGTCGCGAGGGCCAGAGTGTCAATGAGGCCACGATGGTCAAGCGCCTGGGTCAGCAGTTCCGCGTAACGCGCATCATGATGGAATCGTTCCACCTGTACCAGGACGTTGAGTCCTCGCGTCTGCGTTCGTACATGATGGGCTACTTCACCATGATGATGGCGATTTGCTCGGTGCTCACCAAGCTTTCCGAGGAAGATTGTGCCGATGAGCGCCTGAAGACGCTGTGGAAGGACCTGAAAGAGTACGACGAGCGCATGTATCGTCGCGCTCGCTACGGCGTGGTCGGATTCTTTACCAACCTGCATGGACGAGCCGGAGACAAAACCACACTCGGCCTATACCATCTTGCCTCAAAGATCTTCAAATTCAACTAACTGTTGAGTAATCGCTGCTGATAGGTTGACTGGGCCCCTTGGCCTTTAGTTTGCTACTGCGAACAGTCCTGCTCGCACGGAAAGCACATTAAGTGCTTTCCGGCTCGTGCGGAACTTGTATCAAACTAAAGGCCAAGGGGCCTCTGCTATAAGAATCGATTGTCAGATTATTTGAATTTGAAGATCCTCGACGCGCGGTACACAGGGGCCTGGGCTGAAGGGGATCTTGTTGAGTAGGTTGCCCGGTGGAGCTTGGTTATGTTTGTCGCGAGTTCCGCACGAGCCGAAGAGCACTTAATGTGCTCTTCGTGCGAGCCAGGACTGTAGAGCAGCAAACATAACCAAGACCCACCGGGCAACCGGTCGAGTAAGGTTACTTCGCGGCGCCGGTGATGCCGTGGGAGGTTTTGGCGGTTTTGGCTCCGTTTACGATGGCGGTCTGTAGGGCCCTTACGGCGAGCATGCCCAGCAGGTCCAGGGGCACGGCGGCGCTTGCCTGGGCTCCCAGCTT
>URFU01000040.1 GCA_900547125.1 uncultured Collinsella sp. | reverse complement strand
GGGTATCGGGTTCCCACATTCATCCGCACATGTGCGGATGAATGTGGGAGGTGTTCGGATGAAGTTGATAATTCAGGTCTTGATATAAAAAGAGCTGGAGTTGCGCATCGTTGAGAGGCTTTCCAGCTTTAGAGACATATAATTATAAGATGCGATGACCTGCGTCAAGGAAGCTGCCAGATGACCTTGGAGCGGCTGATTGCCTGGCCTAAAACCTGATGCGCGGGACGGCGCCCCACGCTATTCAGCGCGCTTGATAGGATGACGAATCACAGTTTTAAGTTTCTCCGGTGCACATTTGCGTGGATCGGAGAGATAGATTTCGTGATGGAAACGGGTGTCTGAGAAGTCGGGGACATAGCCCTGCTCGGTCGTGTATTCATTCATAGCGTTTACGGTCGCCGGTTCGTTGTCGTAGGGCCCAGTGTGCATGCATTGAACGCAGAGACCCTCGTCAACTTTAAGCAGCTCGACGGCAGAAAAGTCCAGTTTCTTTTTGGTCGTGGCTTCCGCGACTGCCCAGTCAAAATCATCTCGGCTGACGAAATCGGGCAGGCGGATGCACGAGATAAAGTTGAAATCGTCCTTGCGTACATAATCGATGTCGCCGCTCGGGGAGTCTTGCCACCAGAAACCCTCGAGCGGCGGTACCACAAAGTCGAAATAGCCCTCGATACTCCTTGAGCCTTTCTTCGACATCTTGACGGTATAGGCGATGCCGTAAAGCAGCGGCAGGGCGTTTTGATACTCGCCACCTTCGGTATTTGGGTCGCCCTTTCCGCGAACGGCAACGTAGCTCATAGGCGGGACAGTTACGATACTCGGCTTGCTTGCAGGTTTGTAGAGCTCCTTGCATACCTTCTTAAAGTCGAACGCCATGTTGGCCGCCTTTCTGCGTATTGGCCTGCTTAGATAACGGAATCATATCATAGAAACGAACAGCTGTTCGAATGATTTGGCTGACAGATAGAGATGCGTGCGTTGTGTTTGGCGGTCGGCCTGACCCCGTCGATGATGTCTCTGCCTCTCCGGCGCCTCATCTATAGCTGCCGTTTCCCCATATAAAACCTGCCAAAATAAACCTGTCCCTTTTTGGTCGGTGCGAAATGGGTAATACTAAAGAGTTATCCGACCAGATGGGAGCCGATTGATGGCCTATATCGAATTCAAAGACGTCGTCAAAGCATACGGTGAGGGCGATGCCCGCATTCATGCGCTCGACGGCGCGAGCTTTACGGTCGAGCGCGGCGAGCTCGCCATCATTCTGGGTGCTTCGGGCGCCGGCAAGACCACGGCGCTCAACATTCTGGGCGGCATGGATACGGCGACCTCCGGCACCGTGACGGTGGACGGGCGCGACGTGAGCTCCGCCAACGAGGCGCAGCTCGTGGAATACCGCCGCGCCGACGTCGGCTTTGTCTTCCAGTTCTACAATTTGGTCCCCAACTTGACGGCGCTCGAAAACGTCGAGCTCGCGGCGCAAATCTGCCCCGATTCGCTCGATGCCGAGCAAACGCTTTGCCAGGTTGGCCTGGGCGAGCGGCTCGCCAACTTCCCCGCGCAGCTTTCGGGCGGCGAGCAGCAGCGCGTGTCCATTGCCCGCGCACTGGCCAAGAATCCCAAGCTGCTTTTGTGCGACGAGCCCACGGGCGCGCTCGACTACAAAACCGGCAAGCAAATCTTGCAGTTGCTGCAGGACACCTGCCGCAAACAGGGCATTACGGTCATTATCATCACCCATAACTCCGCGCTGGCGCCCATGGCCGATCGCCTGATCCGCTTTAAGAACGGCCGCGTGGAGAGCGAGACGGTTCAGCAAAATCCCGTGCCGATCGAGACGATCGAGTGGTAGCGCCCATGGACCAAGATCGCCAAAACAGTCAAAACCACGATACGGAGCATGCGGGTCGCAACCGGGAGTTCGCGACCTACCGTACTGCTCAAAGCTCAAACGATATGGTGCCGACGGTATTTCGCCGTGGCATCTACCGCACAATCCGCGGCAGTCTTAAGCGCTTCTTGTCCATCGTGGTCATCACCGCGCTCGGCGTGAGTGTGATGTGCGGCCTTAAGGCGGGCTGCGAGGATTTGTGCGATTCGGTCGACGCCTATTTTGACCAGCAGAATGTCTATGACATTAACGTGCAGTCGACCTACGGCCTTACGCGCGACGATCTCGCGGCTATCCAAGAGGTCGACGGCGTCGAGACGGCCGAGGGTATCTACACCGAGACCGCCTACACCGCCGTGGGCACAACGCGCGAGCGCGTGGTCGTGCAGAGTCTCTCCAAGGAGAACATCGATCAGCCTGTGCTCGTGAGCGGCGATTTGCCCGAGAGCGCCGATGAGGTCGCGGTGACTTCGAAGTTCCTGAAGGCTTCGGGCAAAAAGCTCGGCGATACGGTGAGTTTTGCCGCCAATGACGCGAGCTCATCGAACCAAAGCGCCAAGGATCAGTTTGCCGCGGGCGAGTACACCATTACGGCCGAGGTCCTCGATCCTACCGCCGTGAGCTCCGACTCGACAGTCAACGCCTTTCGCGCTGCTTCGGCGGCGGACTATAAGTTCTATGTGAGCGAGGACGCCGCGACATCTTCTTTCTACTCCGCGGTCCACGTGATCGTCGAGGGAGCCAAGAGCCTCAACTCCTATTCGGATGCCTACACGACAAAGATCAACGAGGTCAAAGGCAATATCGAGAAGATCCGCGAGGAGCGTGAGAAGGCGCGCGCTCAGGAGTTGACGGTTGACACGCCGACAAGCTTGGATACGGCCGAGCGTCAGGCCGCCATGCTCTTTGGGATCGAGCAGGATAACATCAACCGTATGGCCGAGGGCAGCGAGGAGCGCGTCCAGGCTCAGGCCGAGTTGGACCAGCGCCGCGCCGCCGCCGACCAGCATTTTGCCGATGCCCGCGCCGAGCTTTCCGATCTGGGCGAATGCACCTGGTACATTCAGGACCGCGGTAACATCGCAAGCTACTCGAGCGTCGAGAGCGACAGTTCTTCGATCGAGGCCATCGCCACGGTTTTCCCATTTATCTTCTTTGTCGTTGCTGTGCTCATCAGTCTTACCACCGCCACGCGCATGGTCGAGGAGGAGCGCACGCTTATTGGCCTGTACAAGGCGCTTGGCTATTCACGCGAGCGCATCCTGTCCAAATACGTGGACTATGCGCTGTGGGCATGTCTGATCGGCGGCGTGCTCGGCAACATCATCGGATTTGTGGGCCTGCCGCTGTTCCTGTTTACGGTGTTCGATGACATGTACTCGCTGCCCCAGATGTTGCTTTCGTACGACATCGTGTCCTCAATCGTCTCGGTGGCGCTGTTTGCCGTGGGCGTGGTGGGCGCTACGATTATTGCCTGCCGCCACGAGATGGCCGAGACCCCAGCCTCACTCATGCGCCCCAAGGCCCCGCGCGCTGGCTCGCGCATCTTGCTTGAGCGTATCGGCTTTATCTGGCGTCGCATGGGCTTTTTGAACAAGGTGGCGGCGCGTAACCTGTTCCGCTACAAAAAGCGCGCCTTTATGACCATCTTCGGTATCGCCGGCTGCACGGCGCTCGTGATCTGCGGAATGGGCATCCGTGATACGTCGGTGGCGCTTTCGCCCAAACAGTACGGGCATATCACGCGCTACGACCTGCTGGCGGTCGCCAATCCCGACGATTTTTCGCAGACGTGCGCGGCGCTGGATGAGCGCAGCGCGGCCAATGATTTCAACGTGACCGTGACCTCGACCCTGCCGATTATGACCGACAACGTCACCTTTACATTCGGCGGCAAGAGCGAGACCGTGCAGCTGATCGTGGTGCCCGATGACCGCACGAGTGACTTGGGCGATTACGTGCGCCTGGAGGATGAGTCCAAAGAGCCGCTGCCTTTGCGTGACGGAGACGTGTATCTGAGCAAAAGTTCACAGCTGGTGCTGGGGATTCAGCCGGGCGATACGGCTCACGTCCAGGATTCGTCGCTCAATGTTGCCAAGGTCAAAGTCAGCGACATTTCGCTTAACTATCTGGGCAACACGCTTTACATGACGCAGGGCACCTATGAGCGTGCGTTCGGTCGAAGCGCACGTCTTAACGGCGTCTTTGTGCTGCTTAAGGGTTCGTCGGCCGACCAGATTGCGTTTAGCAAGAATCTTAAGAGTGACGGTTGGCTTACGATTTCGAGTACGGCCGAGCATTGGGAAAACTATGAGGCGAACTTTACGATTATCAATTCGGTCGTTGTGCTCGTGACCTTTATGGCAGCGTGCCTATCGTTTGTGGTGGTGTTTACGCTGTCCAACACGAATATCTCCGAGCGCGAGCGCGAGCTGGCGACCATTAAGGTGTTGGGCTTCCGTCGCGGTGAGGTGCACCATTACGTCAACAAGGAGACGTTGATCCTCACGGCGATCGGCGCTGCGCTGGGCGTGCCGCTGGGCGGCTTGCTGGCCGAGAGTTTTACGTACATTTTGCAGATGCCGTCGCTGTACTTTGACGTCGAGGTCGAGCCGCTAAGCTACGTGCTCGCCGTGGTGCTGGCCTTTGGTTTTACGTTTATCGTCAACCTCGCCACCAATCGTACCCTCAACAAGATCGACATGGTCGGCGCCCTCAAGAGTGCCGAGTAACCTGTCCTGGGATTCAAGTTCTTGCGAGCTGCGGACGCGCCCGCAGCAGCATTTTTGCATAAACCGCCCCGCCAAATGCATACTTTGACGGGGCGGTTGCTTTTTGCCCACAGGTACCCCAGGGGGGCGTGCAAATTCCGGAGTATTCAGCATCCCGGGGTCCGCGGGCGCGGGGGCGGGGGTGCAAAACTGCGCTGAAAGCCCCGATTCTGCGCCCCAACGCCTCTAGAGCCGCTCGTTTTTTTACAGGATGCGGCCCATGGTGCCTGCCTTTCGCCCAAAATCCAGTATGCAGGCACCCTCGGCTGCTGAATACTCCCAAAAATGCACGCCGCATCCTACCCTAGGCACCCGTAGCTACTCTGCGGGTGCGTGGCCTGATAGTAAGTTGCGGGGGAATAGTTCCTGTTTGGCATAGCAGAGCCATGAAACAGGAACTATTCCACCGCAACGTATTGAGAGGGCTCTTGGCTGTTATGCGTACTAACATTTGTCATGAAATGGCAGGCCATTAGGGGGTTGCTACTCGTAGTTGCGGTAGGGTTGGGACAGATTCTAACTAGAAATGGTGGTCGCTACCGGTTATTCTCGGCATACTCGGCTCATTCGATTACGGTCGCCACATGAAAGGAACCACTATGGATCTTGCGATGGCACAGCGCCTCGTCGATCGCCGCAAAGCTGCCGGTCTTTCCCAGGAGGCTCTTGCTGCCCAGTTGGGCGTAAGCCGCCAAGCTGTCAGCAAATGGGAACGCAGCGAATCCTCCCCCGATACCGATAACCTTATTGCACTCGCCGCGCTGTATGGTGTGTCACTGGATGAGTTGCTATATGGGGAAGCGGCTAGCGATGTCGACACCTCGGCCGACGATGACGTTGACGCAAATAATTACGACGAGACTGAAGGCACCGAGTCTTCTACCGAGCACGTGGATCCTGACGGCAAGCCACTTGTCGACATTTCCCTTGCACGCGGCATTCACGTCGTCGACCCCAACAAAGGTGAAGAGGTTCATGTTGGTTGGAGCGGCATCCACGTGGCTAACGAGCGCAAGGGTGAAGAGGTCCATGTGGGGCCGGGCGGATTGCATATCGATACGCTAGAGGACGATGGACACAGCGTACATACCAATGCCGACGGCACCGTCACCATCGACGGCGAGACGTTTTCCAGCTGGAAAGAGGCACACGACAAGCTCGACCATCATGGCAAGCATTTCCACACCAAGATCGGTCGCGCATGGAACGAGTTTCCCTTTCCTGCACTTGTCGTCCTCGCCTATCTCGCGCTCGGCATCATCTGCGGCACGTGGGGTATGGGGCTCTTTCTGGTCTTTCTGATTCCCGTCTACGAGGCGATGGGCGACTTTATCGACCGACATCATCTCTCCAAGCTGATCGGCGTCGTCTATGCAACAGCCGCCATTGCCTGGTTCCTCTATATGTGGCTTTGTTTGGCACAGCCCCATCCCGCATGGGTCATCCTCATCACGATTCCCTTCATAGAGGCACTCATGTGCTGGTGCCGAAAGCAATGGAAGCGCCGCAAACAAGCCTAAGCCGTTCCAACCCGTCAACAATGCTTGGCCAACGCCGCTCGCCCCTTCCAAGTTGCGGTGAAATACGGACCGTTGAGGACCTTGGAGCGTCTAACAGTCCCGATTTCACCGCAACTCACGAATGGACAGGGCAATTCCAACACGGGAACTGGCATTTAACTCGCCGCATGCCAAGAAAAAGGCCGATTTACTACGATGAACTCGATGAGGCCGACCACACCCATCTTTTTCAAAAATCGGCAAGCTTTCTACCTGCGGTTTTACTTTCACCCTTTTCGGCATGGTCGAAGGCATTCGAATCATCGTAGTAATTAGGCGCATTTTGTAGCAAACGGTTCATTCAAGCTCGAACTCGAAGACCGATGGTCCCCTCATCCACGGCTGTGAGCGAAAATACCAAATAGAATAAAAATCGAATGGCTAAGTCTGTTTGGTGAACGGAGGCAATATGGGCGAGGTAACTGAAAGCGACTGGAAGCTGTTTAAAGAGCTGCTCCCAAAATGGCAAGAAAGCTATATGGAAATGCTCATCGGCCAGTACATCGAGATACTGAACGGTGGCAGTGAAGCGTCCAGTAGATTTTGGGCGTTAGAAGAGCGTATCAATAGGGACAAGCTGTCCTCAGGAGTGCTTGTGAACGATATTCGCCGCAGCACCATGCGTTATGAGATAGCCAACTTGCTTTCCGATAACGTTATCACGCTCGACGACCTTGACGGTTTCACCGAAGACATTAAGGGCTACGCACGACGTTGCATCGGTCGGCAAGAACGCTGAACGACATGCGCATCCACAGCCGCTGTACTGCATAAACCGCCCCGCCGGATGCATATTTCGGCTGGGTGGTTGCTTTTTGCCCACGGGTACCCCAGGGGGCGGCGTGCAAATCCCGGAGTATTCAGCATCCCGGAGTCCGCGGGCGCGGGAATGGGTGCACAAAACCGCGTTGAAAGCCTTGATTATGAGCCCTCGGCACCTCAAGGATCGCTCATTTTTACAGTATGCGGCTTATGGCGCCTGCTTTTCGCCCAAAATCCAGTATGCAGACACCCACGGCTGCTGAAAACTCCCAAAAGTGCACGCTGCACCCCACCCTAGGCACCCGCAGCAAGAAGGCGAATAGCCTCGGCCTCCCTAGTTACCGCAAGAGGCCCTAGGGCTTACCTCCCAAATCTTTCCGCAGGACGGAAGGACCCCGCCGCGCGAAGCGCACGGCGGGGTCCTGACATGTCCGAGGACGATTTGGGAGGTAAACCCTAGGGCCTCCGATGGGGGCGGTTCCAGCCGAGGCTATTCATCGCCGAAGCTGATGCCCAACGCCTTGGCCTCGCGCACCAGATCACTCTGGGGGTCGACAAACTTGAGCTTGCCGGCGACATCCTCGAGCGGCATGTGGCACATTTTGCCGTCGCGCAGGGCAATCATGTAGCCAAACTCGCCGCTCAGGCAGCCGAGCGCTGCCTCGACGCCGCACTGAGTCGCAAAGATGCGGTCCTGGGCGTCGGGCTGACCGCCGCGCTGCGTGTGGCCGGGGATGGCGACGCGGGTCTCGCGACCGGTCTTGGCCTCGATCTCCTTGGCGATGTCGTACACGATTGACGGGCTCGTGCGCTCGGCGAGCTTCTTCTTGTACTCCTTCTTGGACAGCGCCGCGTCCTCCTTGGAGATAGCGCCCTCGGCGACGGCCACGATGGTAAAGCGGCTGCCGGTCTCCATGCGATGCTCGATGGTCTTGATGACGTTATCCATGTCGTAGGGGATCTCGGGAATCAAGATGACATCTGCGCCGCCCGCGACGCCAGCATACAGCGGAATCCAGCCAACCTTGTGACCCATGATCTCGATAACGAACACGCGCCCATGGCTCGAAGCGGTGGTGTGGATGTCGTCGATGCACTTGGTAGCGACGTCGATGGCGCTCGTAAAGCCAAACGTCAACTCGGTGCCCCAGGTGTCGTTATCGATGGTTTTGGGTAGGGCGATAACGTTGAGGCCCTCTTCGCGCAGGCGGTTGGCGGTCTTGGTGGATCCGTTGCCACCCAGCATAAACAGGCAGTCGAGCTGCAGCTTATGATAGGTGTGGACCATTGCGGGCACCTTATCGATGCCATCGGCCTCGGGAACATCCAGGCGCTTGAACGGCGTACGGCTCGTGCCCAGGATGGTGCCGCCGCGGGTGAGGATGCCGCTAAAATCGGCGGGCGTCATGACGCGGAATCTGCTGTAGATAAGGCCCTGGTAGCCGTCCTCAAAACCATAGATCTCGATAGGTTCTTCGCTATTGGTCATAAGCGTTTTGACGATGCCGCGCATGGTGGCGTTGAGTGCCTGGCAGTCGCCGCCACTGGTAAGAAGACCGATTCTAAGCATGATGAATCCTTCCGGGCAAGTTATAACATGCGCATAAGTTTACCCCCGCACACTGTTGATACGGGGGTAAAACGTGTTAGCTCAAGCGTATGGAAATGTAAACAACGTCAGGCGAGCGTAAGGCCGACGGGTCTGGCTCCTTACAGTGCGAAGGCGTCGACGTCGCCCCAGTGGCGGCGCAGCGTAATGGCGGCGGCGGGTTCGGTATTGTCAAAGACGACCGACCATTGCGTATTGCTGGTGATGTCTTCCGGATTGGGTTCTTGCGCTGCGGCGCGCAGGGCTTCCCAGACAATCGTTTCGTCCTGGGCACCGACATGGGCGTCAAGGACATCGGCGATTGCGACGGCGCGCTCTTTGCCATGGCCCAGCTCGCCATTCTTTTGGTTGGGCAGCACTTCGTCGCCATAGCAGGCGTAGAAGTTCGTAACCTGGCGTACGGGAGTCGCTTTGAAAGCGCGGTCCGGATCGCGCGGATCCCACTCTACTACGTGCGCGTCACCGGCGGCGTCGTTGATAAAGAAGTGGTAATCGCGTCCTGCCATGGCGTGCATGTCGTAGGCGGAAAGCAGGTCGACAGCTTCTTGCGTGGTGGCGGCACGGTCGAGCACCAGACGGATGGCGAGCGAGGTATTGATGACGGGGCGTTGCGTGTCCTGGTCACAGGGCTTGGAATCCAGGGTGAGTACGGCAATGGACACGCCGCATTCGTTAACACCGTCGAGCTGGGCAAACGGGCCCATGAGTGCCGCGGCGCGTCCGGCGACGGAGTCAAGCGGAGTGTTATCGCCCAGGTTGTTAAGGGCGGCAAGCCCGATGGAAGCATAGCCGCCGCGTGGGTGATTGCGCACCAGCAGCGCCGAGGTGTCGTCCTTAAAGTCGTAATTGCGACCGGTGCGCACACGGCCTTTGGCGTCTACGGCGACAAAAGCGCTGCAGGCAAACTGGGGCGCCTGGACATGTGCCGGCACACCGGGCAGCACCTGCGCCACCACGGCATCGATGTAGGCCTGGTCGTCGCGCACGCCAGCGGCGATGATGCGATCGAGATCGTAGTCGTAGGCGATGTCGATTGCGTACAGGTCATAGCCATCCGCGTAGCCGGTCAAGCGTTTGAGCGACGCGGCGGACTTGATTTGCTTGTGATAAACGATACCGGTGGCAGCGGCAAGGCCGACGGCGACTCCCGCGACACCGCAGGTGATGGCAATGTTACGTGGCTTCATGACGGCTCCTCTCGTCCTGTTAGCGCAATTGTCGCAAAAGGAGCGCGGGCATGATGGCTCAACTTGGTGAGTGGCGCGGAATTAAGCACGGAATGAAGAGTGCGGCGCTGGCGTGGCGGGGTATGCTGGAGGGGACCATCAACCCAGCGAAAGGGGAGAGCATGACGGATCAGGAAACGCCCGAGCGCGCGCATGTGACGGCCGATGATATCGAGGCTGCCAACGACCTTATCGACTTTATCGAGGCATGCCCCAGTATGTTCCATGCGGCGGCGACCATTATGGCCGAGCTCGACGAGGCGGGCTTTACCTACCTGCCCGAGAATGCGGCGTGGGACATCGAACCGGGCGGGCGTTATTACACGCAGCGCAACACCTCGAGCGTTGTTGCCTTTAAGGTGGGCGAGGACCTGGCCGCGACGTGGGGCGAGGACGGCGTCGCCGGTGACTATCATTTTCAGCTCACGGCGTCGCACAGCGATTCGCCGACGTTTAAGGTCAAGGCCGTGCCCGAGCTCGATGGCGCGGGCGAGACGCTGCGCCTGAACACCGAGGCCTACGGCGGCATGATTGACTACACCTGGTTCGACCGTCCGCTGGCACTCGCGGGCCGCGTGCTGGTGCGCGAGGGCGACCGTATCGAGAGCCGCCTGCTTGCCACCGAGCGCGAGGTCGCTATTATCCCGAGCCTTGCTATCCACATGAACCGCGGCGTTAACGAGGGCTTTGCTCCCAACCGAGCCGTTGACCTGTGCCCGCTCATCAGCGCCGGCGATCTTAAGCAGGGCGACTTTGACGCTCTGGTCGCCGACGAGCTGGACGTTGAGCCCGAGCAGATCCTGGGCCGCGATCTGTTCCTGGTCAATCGTCAGGATGCGCGCATTTGGGGCTGGGCCGACGAGTTTATCTCGACGCCCAAGCTCGACGACCTGGCCTGCGCCTACACCTCGCTGCAGGCATTTTTGGGTGCCGAGAACGCGCACGACGTTTCGGTCTTTTGCTGCTTCGATAACGAGGAGGTTGGCTCCGAGACCAAGCAGGGCGCCATGTCGACGTTCTTGGCCGACGCGCTGCGCCGCATTAACGGATCGCTGGGCTTTGACGACGAGTCGTACCATCGCGCACTTGCCGCCTCGATGCTTGTAAGCTGCGACAATGCACATGCCGTGCACCCCAACCACGCCGAGAAGTGCGATGCCCGCAACCAGGTCGTGCTTAACGGCGGCATCGTCATCAAGGAGGCGGCCAACCAGCACTACTGCACCGATGCCTTTAGCCGCGCGGTGTTCCAGGCCATCTGCGATGACGCCGACGTGCCCACGCAGGCCTTCGCCAACAAGAGCGATATGGCCGGCGGCTCCACGCTCGGCAATCTGTCCAATATGCAGGCGAGCATGCATGCCGTGGACGTGGGCCTGCCGCAGCTGGCTATGCACTCGAGCTACGAGACCGGCGGCGTGCGCGACGTGATGTACGCCATCCGCGCCCTCACGGCCTTCTACGAGCGCAACCTAACCATCAACGGAGCCGAAAGCGTAGAGCTCTAAATGCAAGCCGAAGACGAGAAGACCGAGGGCAGGTCTCAACTAATCGATCAGGGGTCGAAGCTGTTCGCCACCGCTTGCCATGAATCGGGAATCGACGTGTCCAACGCGTGGCCAGCGAGCGATGAAGAACTCAAGCGTAGCGCCTATTCGGACCATTATGGTAAGGAGATGGACTGGCTCTAATAGGCGAAACGTCGAAAACGCCAGATGAATGCCTGATATCACTTTGACAAAAGTATCGCAGGCAAAACCAACGTAATGGTGCAAACTAACCTGACCCCATTGCACCAAAAAGGGAGAATGCCGCAGGTCGGACAAAAGTCAGCGAGAGCCCGCCAGAGCGAGCAAGGTGACGTGAAAGAGGAGGGCATAGGCCTTTTGGCCATGCCCGACGATTGAACGTCAGATTGCCGCTTAGGGGCGTTTGCAGCGTCAATTGGTTAGGCATAGATCTGTTGGTCATGCCTCACCTTTTGAATGACAAATTGTCGCTCTGGACGGCGCGCAGCGTCGACCCGTTAGGCGAAGACGATTAAATTATCTCGATGAATCGCGGGCTTCTCGGCCAGGTCTGCCAGCAGGCGGTTGCCGGCAATCTGGTCCTGGCGGCGTCCGGCTGCAAGCTCCAGCACGTCCGAATCGGCCTCGGCGATACCTCGGGCGACAACCATGCCGCTCGGGTCGCACACGTCGAGCACATCGCCCTCGGCAAACGCGCCATCGACCTCGCGAATACCCACCGCAAGCAAAGAAGAACCACGGCTGACCAGCGCCTTCGCGGCGCCGTCATCGACCATCACCGAGCCATGCGCCTTGTCGCCCAGCGCGATCCACAGCTTGCGGGGCGCAATGTCCAGACGCTCCGCCGGCGGATCGAACAGCGTGCCCACACTCTCGCCGCGAGCGAGGCGCACGAGCGCATCGGGCTCCTCGCCCGAGCAGATAACGCTCTGAATGCCCGCCGTCATCAGAATGCGGCTCGCGCGGATCTTGGTAATCATGCCGCCCGTGCCCACCGATGTGGAAGAATCGCCCGCCGAGGCGATGATCTTGGCATCGATCTTATGCACGACCGGGACAAACTCGGCCGTTGGGTCCTCATGCGGATTGGCGGTATAGAGCCCATCGATGTCCGAGAGCGTCACGCACAGATCGGCAGAAACCAAGCAGCTTACGAGCGCCGCCAGCGTGTCGTTGTCGCCAAACTTGATCTCGTCGACAGTAACGGTATCGTTCTCGTTGACAACAGGCACCACGCCAAGCTCCACCAGGCGCAGCAGGGCGTCACGTGCGTGCAGGTAGGACGTGCGGCGGGCCGTATCGTGGCGCGTGAGCAGTACGAGCGAGGTGAGCAGGTCGCGCGCATGAAACTCCTCGTCGTAGGCCGACGAGATGATACACTGACCGGCCGAGGCGCAGGCCTGCAGGCTCGGCAGGTCGCCGACCGGCTTGCGGTCGAAGCCCAACACGGGATAGCCGCAGGCGATAGCGCCCGAGCTCACCACGACCAGGCGCCAACCGAGTTTGCGCAGGGCTGCGGCCTGATCGGCAAGCCCGCCGATAAAGGCGCGGTTGACCTTGCCGTCGGAGCCCACCACCGTGGACGAACCGATCTTTACCACCATCGTTTTATAAGAAGTCGTCATACGTCAAACCAATCGAATGTTGAGCAGGCGGGCGAGAAAATGATCCGTTTTCCTCCGTCCCCTTCGGATCATTTTGCCCAGGGGAAGGCCGAAGCCGCGGCCATGTTCTTGCGCACGAGCTCGTCGCGCACCTGTGCCAGGCCCTGCTCCATGCCCACCACATAGGTCTGCGGGTACAGGAAACGCTTGTAGACCGGATCAAGATGGTCCAGTGCCCAGGTGCAACGCTCGCGTGCGTCCTCAATGCTCTCGCGCGGGGCAACGGCACTGCCATCGCGCACGATCGGCGCCAGCAGCTCGCGATACTCAAGCTCGGAAACGTCGGTCACCAGGGCGGCATCGTTCACGGCCACGAGGGTATTGCCGCGCGCGGCGCCCTCCCCCGCCAGATGATCCTCGTCATAGATCATGTCGCAGATCGGGCCGCCAAAGCCATCGTAATAGCGGCGCACGCGCTGCACGCCCGGGATCGTGCGCTTGTAGGGCTGCTCGGAGAGCTTAACCACCGGCGTCCACGGGTCCGTCTCGCTCGCACGGCGGGCGGAAAGCTTGTACACGCCGCCCAGCGCCGGCTGGTCGTAGCAGGTCGCGAGCTTGGTACCCACGCCAAAGCTATCGATGGGAGCGCCCTGGTCGAGCAGCGACTGAATCGTGTACTCGTCCAGATCGTTGGAAACCGAGATCCCCACATAGGGCAAGCCCTCGGCATCAAAACGGCCGCGCACATACTTGGAGAGTATAGCGAGGTCGCCCGAGTCGATGCGACTGGCCGAAAGACGCTCGCACACCGCCTCCATCTCCTTGGCAACCGTAATGGCATGCTCGCAGCCCTCGCGCACATCGTAGGTGTCGATGAGCAGCGTACAGTTCTTGGGGCTCGACTTGGCAAAGGCACGGAAGGCCTCGAGCTCGGAATCGAAGCTCATCACCCAGCTGTGCGCATGCGTGCCAAAGACGGGAATACCGTAGCGGCGCCCGGCAAGCACGTTAGACGTGGACGAGCAGCCGGCAACGTAGCTCGCGCGCGCAACGGCCAGACCGCCATCGGGACCCTGGGCGCGGCGCAGGCCAAACTCGGCCACGGGACGGCCGTCCGCTGCCAGCACCACGCGCGCCGTCTTGGTGGCGACAAGCGTCTGGAAGCCGACGATGTTGAGTAGCGCCGTCTCGAGCAGCTGGCACTCCAGCGAGGGGCCGGTGACGCGCACCATGGGCTCGCGCGGAAAGACGAGCTCGCCCTCAGGGACGGCGTCGATATTTACATGCGCACGAAAATCGCGCAGGTAGTCGAGGAATCCAGGCTTGAACATCGCGCCGCCGGCCGGGGCCTGGAGCGAGGCGAGGTAGTCGATATCCTCGGGCGTAAAGCGCAGGTTCTCGACCAGCTCAGGCAGCTCGGCGGTGCCGCACATGACGGCGTAGGCGCTACCAAAGGGATGGTCGCGGTAAAACGCGGTAAAACAACCCTGCTCATTGGCCTTGCCGCTCTCCCACAGGCCCTGGGCCATAGTGAGCTCGTACAGATCGGTGAGCATTGCAATGTCGGTGGGATGAGAGATATCGGTCAAAGCCATGGGGCGACCTTTCGGATGCGTTGTGCAGAAGTTGAGGGTTGGACGAGGGCAAAGTGTTCGGGCATGATGCCCGATTCAAATCGGTTAGAGCAAGCCGATGCTGGTCATGATCGTGTAACCCATAAAGACGACAAACGCGACCAAGGCGAGCACGATGATGATTTTTTGAGCCGGGGCCATACCGGGAATCTCGCCCTCGGCCGTGGGCTCCTTGGAGGTGACCATGCGCTGGGCAAACGTCATCTCGTCACGGCTCGGCGCGGGCTCGGCGGGCTTGGGGCGGGCGGCTTTCTTAGGCTGAGGCTTGGGCGCGGCAGGCGCAGGCTTCGCGGCGGCGGGCTTGGGCGCGGGCGCGGGCTTGCGCTCGGATGCGGCATTCGCGGCGGCCTCCTGGGCCTTCGCGCGCTCCGCACGCAAGGCAGCCAGCTCCTCACGCTCGCGACGAGCCTCTTCCTGAGCCTCGCGGCGGGCCTTCTCGGCGCGGAGCTCTTCCAACTCGGCGCGCTCCTCGTCGGACAATGGTTGGGACTCAAGCTCGGCCATGATACCGCCCTTTCTTTTTAAAAAAAGCCGCCGACACAATGTCAGCGGCTTATCAAATCCAAGGGTGGAGACGAAGGGAGTCGAACCCTCGGCCTCTGCCATGCGACGGCAGCGCTCTCCCAACTGAGCTACGTCCCCAGGACAAGTTGATATTTTACCTACGGCTCGCCAACTGTCAACGCCCAATAACCAGTCTTTTTGGGACGGGGATATTTTGACTACCTTTCGAGCAAGCGATCCTCCCGATGATTTTTCTGGGACGGGGATTAAAAAATCATTGTGAACCGAATGATTTTTTAATCCCCGTCCCAGACAAATCATCGGCGAACGCGCTACTTTGCGCTGGTGAGGACGCCGGTGGTGTCGAAGGCCGGGGTAAAGCTCTCGTCTACCGCGCCGCCCTCTTGCCAGAACATCGTTGTAAAGCCCAGGTCGTCGGCATGGTCGAGCACCTGCTCGTACTCATCGCGCGTCACGGCTCGTGCCAGGTCGCCGCCCCGCTCGCGCATGAGCGCATTGGGCGTGTACTGGTTCATGACCGAGATCGGCACATCGCCCACCGTCTGCCACACCAGGTCCAACACGCGACACGAATCGTCCGCATGCCCCGGCAGCACCAGGTGACGCACGATCATGCCGCGCTTCATGAGCCCGTCATCGTCCACCAGCTCTCCCCCGCGGCGCTCAATCTCGCGCGCCATTTGCGCCAGGCCCGACACGGCCACACGCGGGTAGTCCTTAATGTGGGAGAGCGACTGTGCAAGCCCCGCATCGGCATATTTAAAGTCGGTGAGCCACACATCGACCAGGTCGCCCAGCGCCGCCACGGCACTCGCACGCTCGTAACCACTCGTGTTGTAGACGATCGGGATGACCAGCCCGCGCATCCGTGCCACGGCAATCGCGGCAGGCAACAGGTGCGCATAGTGCGTCGCCGTCACCAAATTGATGTTGTTGGCACCCTGGTCCTGCAGTTCCAGCATAATCTCGACCAGGCGCTCAGGCGAAATCTCAAGGCCAAAATTGCCG
>URFU01000039.1 GCA_900547125.1 uncultured Collinsella sp. | reverse complement strand
TCCTGCCGCCGGCTTAAGACGTTTCTACTGCCTATGTATGCGCTACTCGCAGGCCTGGTCGACCACCTGAGTAACGGCCTTCTTTGCGGCTTCGAGGTTGCGCTGGGCTTGGGCGACAGCGGCCTCGGCTTGTTTCTTGGCCCTTACGACCTCGGCAAAGCGATTGATGGATTCGCTATACTCGCACGTACGCGGGTCGAGTGCTGGTGGGACTTCGATCTCGAACAGATCGGTAGGGCGGATGGCGTGGCTGTACTGATTGTCGGACAATACCTGCAAAACTATGGACCCATGGCCGTCGGTGAGGTACGCCGCGACCATCTCTGCATACACCATGCGCTCCTCGTCGGTCATCGTTGGAATCGCCGGGCGAATGGCGGTGGTGTTGTGCGAGGCAACTAGATGCTGCTTTGCATCATCGATGCCGACCACAAGTAGGTTCGACGCGCCGTAACGACCGAGTATGCGCGGCATGACGATATCGCCGCAACGAAGCTCGTAACGAGCCAACACGTCTGGACTTACCTTTACAGGTTCGGAATCCAGCTCCGACGCGCCTTCCGCAACATCCTTGGGCAGCAAATAGCCGTTGCGGAAATCCTGAGATGAAATGCGGCGCACCTCGACAGCGTCGATGTCATCCGAGGTGGTGCTGTCTCGGGGCATAAACGGCACCACGCGCATAAAGCTGTCGCCGAGCGTTGCGCTGTAGTTTTGAGCTACGGAGATCAGGCCAACCCTGCCTTTGGAGAGCGCGGCGTGGTGTTGGAGTAGCTTGCGCGTTTCGAGCTCGACGGTTTCAATGGAAACCGTTTTGCGTGAGTCGCACTCGATGCCGCTCCAGTCAGGGGAGAAAGCCAAGGGAAGATTGGGGTAGCGAGCCCCGTCGGCAAACCGAAGGCGTGGCATGGGCGTGGCGGCATTGCGGAATGAAACGCTGCGATTTCCCGTCGACAATACAATAAGTGCGTACATGCCGTGCATCGGAGATTCGGCGAGCGGGTGATATAGGACGCTTTCGACGAGCCCCTCGCGCAACAGAATCGCGCGTGCCTGCTCGGCGTTGTCCAAAGACTCGAACGGCAGCAGTACGGCGGCTCGAGTACGACCGGAGAGGGCTAGTGCATACAGGCACCAGAGATAGGCCTCCCAATCGCAGAAGCCCAGGTAGCCAGGCTCCAGATCATTAATGAGCGCCTCACATGCGCTGTTGATTTCGCGAAAACGTTTGCGAACGCAAGCTGTGGCATCGATAAACACCGGCGCCGCGTTGTCATTGCCCGTGTTCTGCTTGCCGGGCTCAAGTTCGCAAATATTAGGTACGCCGTTGCCGTTCAGCCTGAAGCATTCACGAAGCGCCTCGCAGCCGATGGCGCCAGGTAGGCGAACGGTGAGTAGGCGGCTGCCTTGTTCTAGGTTAAGCGCGCGCGAGAGGGCGGCGGCGGTGAGACGTGGCAATGATGTTGTTTCACGCATGTATAGAGCCCTTTCTTCTTAGTGGGCTATATAATAGCAGAAAAATTTAAAAATTTCTAATGACGAGAACAGCCTACTGTGCTATCCTCGAAGCAATCCAAAACCAACTCAATACCAACTGCTTGATGCAATCGCTACACAGCCTTTAGGCAAACCGCGCTATCAAGCAGGGTGATTTCACTAACGAAGCTGCAGGTTAGGTCGATTGTCATCATCCATACCTCAGAGCATTCTAAAACTTAGAACAGACTTACACCAAACACCCGAAACCGGATAGAAAGAAACATTCATGAAGAAACGGGACAACATCTACGAGGCATTCCTCAGTGCGATCGACGAGGATCTCCGCGACATGTGCGAAATGAACGGAAAGGTAGAACGGTCTCTTCCGTGTCCGTACTGCGGCGAGAAGAACGTCGAGCGCCTGGCCAAATCGCTCGTTGGCGTGCTGGAAGAGCGCTCGCCCGATATTCCCGGGCTGGTGCCCGAGCAGTATCGAGCCGATGTGCATGAGGCCCGCGAACTTTTGACTGCCGCGACACTCGCTTTGCTGCTGCTGTATTTCCCCCCGCGCGATAGTCGCATGGAAAGCGTGGCGACTGTAGTGAGCATGTTTAGGCATGGGCGCAATGCGGGTTTCAAATCGGCTGGCGTTCTCTTGTTCGAGGAAGTTGCGACAGGGATGAAGTACAGCACCAAACAGGGTGCCTATATCCCGTCCTCCTTCGTGCGCCACACCGATGGCAGAAAGCCATGCGACCGGCTGCACCGCGATGGATCGCGTGGCTTTACGGCGGATGAAGATGATGCCGTCATGTTTTATAAGCGCTACCTCAAGGTGCAGCGACGCGTGTTCGATACGAGTCCGCGTTTCAACTTTGAGTTATGCGTCAAACGCCCGTTTGAGGCACTTTTGGACGAACGACACACTTTTTATTACATGGAGGAAAAGATGGAAATCGATTTGACCAACAAAGTACACGGACTCGAAAATCGCTATCTCCTCAATATCAAGCATCATAAAGATTACGACCTGCTTGACAAGCTGATGATCCATGCACTGCTTGCGTACCTGGGCGACACAACGGTCTCAACTGCTGCTCGCGAGAGTTATCTGGCGCAGGCCGAGCGCCTGATCGGTCACGCGACCAAGTCGCCGCACTCGGCACAGCTCAATGAGGACGACGGCGACGATCGCATTGCTTAACAACCACTAACGCCACGGACAAGAAAGGGGTCACGCCATGCCAGTCATCAAGATGTACGGCTACGAGGCCGCGCAGCAAACGGAGTATCAGACCAAGAAGTGGGCGACTAAGGAGGAGATGCGGGCGCTGTCGTCCGGCGATGAGCAGCGCGACGTGATCCTGGCGCAGGGTGCCACGGTGGCGTTCTACGAGGACGACAAGCATTGGGAGACGAGCGTGTCCAACAATGTCTTTGCCTTTGGAGGTACCGGCAGCGGCAAAACGGCGAGTTTCATTTTGCCCAACCTGCTCAATCACCACGAATGCTGTTATGTGGTCACAGACACCAAGGGTGAGCTGCTGCGCCGTACGGGGAAAGGCTTTGAAGAGGACGGCTACGAGGTAACGGTTCTCGATACTGTTAATCCCGAGCAGTCGGCCGGATACGACCCTCTGCGCTACGTGATGGATGTCGAGGATATCCCCACCACAGTGGCGGCAATCATGGAGGGGGTCGATCCTGACGGCCGTAGCCTTAGGTATGATCCGTTCTGGAATAACGCGAGCGACCTGCTGCTTCGAGCGATTGTTGGAATCCTGTTCCTCCTGGAGACCCTTGCCGGCACCCTTACGCCGGGTGAGGACCCCAATGCCCCGCGCCGCTACCTTAAGATGAACAACGTCTTTAAACTGGCTGCGCTCATCAAGGTTACGGGAGATGGTGAGGGGCGATTCCCGTTGGACTACCTTGTAGAAGAGGTGGAGTCCAGGGAGTTTCTCGATAAGTTTGGTGCGGAGAACGCTGATCTGTATGGCGTTGAGCAGTATCGCGATTTTCGAGGTGCGGCAGATAGGACGCTTAAGAGTATTCTGATCACGCTCAATGCAACTATCTCGCGGCTTAAGACGCCTCAGCTCATGCGCGTTTTTGAGAATGACGAGATGCGTCTTGATCGTATTGACGAGGGCAAGCGCATGATCGATCTTAAGGTGAGCGACAACGATTCGGCTAATGCATGGCTTGCGAACGTTGCCCTTAAGCAGCTGTTTAACCTTGCCCAGCGCCGTGCCGATGCCAGCCCCAGCGGCCATTTGCAGCGTCGCGTGCAGTTTGTGCTCGACGAGTTTCCCAATGTGGGACGCATCCCCGATTTTGAACGCAGCATTGCGACCGTGCGCAGTCGCGGCATTAGCTTTTTGATGTGTGCGCAATCGCTGAGCCAGCTCGATGCCGTGTACGGCAAATCCACGGCGCTTACCATCCTCGATAACTGCGATAGCTTGGTCTATATGGGTGGCGGCAGCAACATCGCGACGCAGAACTACATAAGCGAACTGTGTGGCGAGTCGGTTTTGGGCACCAAGTACGTGGGCGCCGAGCGCACTGCCGTAGATGTGCGCGGTTGCGTGATGACCCCAGGCGAGGTTGGGCTTATGCCCCGCACCGATTGCCTGGTCAAGGTGACCGGCATGCGTCCCTTCCGCGCCAAGAAGTACTTTTGCGCCGATCACCCCAATGCTGCCAAGTGGCTGAGGGATTAGCCCTTGCAGCTTTGTGTACCCCATCTTGCATGTTTTGTCGCACGGCTTCCGTTAGTCGTAAGCCGTGCGGTCCAGTTTTTGCCTCCTTACCGATTCCGTTTAGAAAGGAATTACCATGCCCGTTATGTATCGTGAGCCCAGCATCATAAAGAAGTCCAAGGACGGCCGTGTTGCCGCTGTCGATATGGCAAGCGAACTGCTCAACAGCCGTGTGCTGCTGCTGGAGGGCGAGGTCAACGATGCGACCTGCAACGGCCTTATTAAGTCCATGCTGGTGCTGGAGCATCAAAGTGCGACCGAGCCCATCACCCTCATCATCAACAGCCCGGGCGGCAGCGTCACGGCGGGGCTGGCGCTCATCGACACCATGCAGTCGCTCGATTGCCCCGTGATCACGGTGGGCGAGGGCGTCGTGGCCTCGATGGCCGCGGTGATCTTGGCCTGCGGCGACCACCGTCAGATGTACCGCCACACGCAGGTGCTCATCCACCAACTGATGGGCGGCACGGGCATGGCGCAGCAGACCGATATCGAGATCGTGGCCCAGCATACAGCGGCCATGCGCGCCGAGCTGGACGAGCTGCTGGCCGAGCATGGCAACCTGAGCGCCCAGGAGTTCCACGAGCTCACCGAGCGCGACTGCTGGTGCAACGCCAGGCGCGCTCTGGAGCTGGGCCTGGTGGACGAGGTGATTGCGCCCGGCAAGAAGGCGCTCTAGCGGGGCGCATGCCTTACAAGTACGTTGTGCAGGGCGAACAAGTGCGTAAATTCACAGCCAGAAAGAGGTTGAACATGAACAGGATTTGGGACGTCGATGGCATTGAGTGGGAAGACCTGCCCACCGTGAGCGACCTGCTGTGCGCTGCGGACACAAAGATCCTGGCGCGTGAGGTTGCCCTTCGATACGGCGGCAAGCCGGACGGCCGCGGCCGTGGCGATAGCGAACGCAGCCTAAAGCGCGCCCGCCGCAAGGTCAAAAAGCTGCGGAAGATAGATCCCGAGCCCAGCGACAAGATCGTCCTGCTGCCCAAGCACGTCATCAATCGTTGTGGTGCAGACCACGGCTTTGGCTATTACGACGTGGAGCCGTGCATCTTTATGCGCGACGGCGTGCAAAGGCTGGGGGAGGACGCACTCGCCAATGTGCTTCCGTGGGAATTGATCCTGATGGATGATGAGTCCGCGAGCGAAATGCTGGGCTTTCGCGTATGGCTCGAAGGCGAGTGGGATCTATGCGAACGTTATCGCTTTTTGGCCGTGGTGTGTGTTCGCATGCTGAACAACATCCGGGCGCAAAAGGAGCTGCGCAAGTTCCTCGAGCAGGGCGATGCGGCCTGCGATATGGACGAGGACGATGTAGTTGAGGACATTCGCCGCGACGTGCTGTATCCCGAGGAAGTAATTAACGCCAAACTCGGCGGCTATTGGGACGCGAGTTTGGGACTCAACCTGCCCTGGAAGGACGAGCATCGGCAGACTTGCACGCGGATCGACAGGGCTATCGATGACCTGTTTGCCGAGGAAACGAAGCGCTGCGCTGCGGAGCTTGGGAAGAAGCTCGAGCGCGGGTATGAGGAGCGCGGGGAGTTACTGAACGGGATGTCCTTGTGAACGGTTGCCGACGGTCCGATAAAAATCTGTCCGGACGAAATGATAGAACGATAGCGTAAATAGCATCTGCACTTTAAGGAGTTAACAATGAGAATCGCCTATAAGGAACTGTTTCGTGTAAACCGTCCTATCTGTGGGCCTGGACCAGGAGGTTTCTTCATTAAAAGATTCAAGGAAGGCGGCTACAGTGAGGCTGAATTGCTCGATTTAATTTCGGGAGTGGACTTTTCTCTTGGTGAAGTGGATGAGGACATTAGCCTGAAAAAGAAATGCGAAATAGTCGAACAGGCGGTGAGTGGGGTGCATTATACGAGTTGGGCCCCCAGCGTGATCAGCATGATCATCTCACTTACGGTCGGAGGGTGTCTGTCTGCATGGGCGGGCAACAATTCAATCGCTGCCGGGGTTTTCGTGACGCCATGCCTGATTGCCTTGGGAATATATGCATGGTTTCGTTTATGCTTTGAGCGAAATCAAACGGTACTGTTGGGTGCGCTGAACCACATAAAGACACTTCAGCCGTAGTTGCATGAAATCGCCGATCGCCTGCCGTGGGCCCTCGGGACCGCCCTCGCGGCGCCCTTCCCGCTCTTTCCGGACATGGCGTCCTCCGATCTCCCGGGGCCGGCCGACCCGGCCCTCAGGGTATCGGATTCCCAAATTCATCCGTACATGCACGGATGAATTTGGGAGGTGTTCGGATGAAGTTGATATTCAAGGGGTGCGGCAGTTGGCAGGAATCTCAAGCGCCCAACCGCCAATCTCCACATTTCTTTGCTAAACTAGCTTTGCGCGGGAAACCGTGCATAGTTCGGGAGCATGTCCCCCAACTGGATCTAGGTTCGGATGCCGTTGCCCGGACTATTGGTGAAGGTTGGGGGACTTCCTACTTTCCATAGCGCAAGAAGTCGTAGATGCGGACGCACTTCCGATAATGCGAATCTTTCAACAGAGCCCTCTTCTTGGCAGGGTCGTTTCCCACGTCAGCCAGTGCCCGCTTCAGCAACGCTTCCAAGTCGTCGACGTCCATCTCTTCCTCTGAAAGGCACGGGATGAACGCGAACGGGCTCTTTGGCGCGCATGCATTCGCAAGGCCCTTTATGCTCAGCGACCCTTCGAATCTGCGACGAGTCGCAGGCATCGATTTGCGGAACGGTTCGCTTCGATAGCTATCAATCGAGGTGAGCGTTGGGAGATAAGTCGCTATGTCCTTACCGACCTCTCCACCGAGTCCGCGCGTGTACTTGAAGACAGGCATGTTGTTGGGCCGTTGGCGCACGTACATGTTGAGGTAGTTCTCGACGATGAACTTTGGGTCATAGCGAAGGTTATCGAGCACGATGTCCTCGAAGATATCTTCAGGTGAAATCGGCTTTCCGATGCTACTTGGTGACACCGACAGGCCGATGACGATCTTCTGGTCCGGGTCAAGGTCGTTGAGGACATTGTCTATCCCTGAGACGATGATGTCGGAACTCGGGTCGATATGCTCCGCAAGCCTGAACACGCTGCCCCTCAACTCGCGGATAAATCGCGTGCTATACATTTTCCGGAAGCTGCGCATCGCATCGTAGATCGACTCGAAGTCATCCGTGGTGATCTTCGTCATCGAAAGCGTACGGCCACCGAAACTCATAGCAATCTCGCCAACAGAGGTGTCGGTTGCGTGCTGAACGAAGATGAGCCGCTTGCCCAGCCGTTTGAGCTTGTCATCTGGTAGGCATTCGCAGATGTCACCCAGTATCGACCTGATGTTCTCGTCTTGAATCGAATAACCGAGGAAGATGACGGGATACTCGACGAAGAGGGTGAGCAGCTTCGCCGAGAGATACTTCCTCTTCTGCGCGAACTCCGCATAGTCAGCGCTGGTCAGGACGATGCTTCCCGCCCTCGAGACTGAGCCATGGATCTTGTATATCTCCTGAGAGAAAGCCTGGTCAGAGAACAGGAGGTCGCTTTCTCCGACGTAGGTCGTGAAACCAGGGAATAGGGTCTCACACATACAGTCATAATTCGTGGTGATGATGCCGGCAACTTTTTCCCTGCCCGCCTTCGCCAGCTTCTCAGTTTCGGCGCTCTCGACGAGACGAGCTCTCGCGATCTTATCTGCGACGTAGATCTTCATGGGCGAAGCGTCCCCGGTAAGCTCGTCACTGTGACCTTCGCGGAAGGCAGCGAATTCATCCGATGCAAAGAGCTCGTGGTTTACTTCGCTTTCCATGAGCGTGGCAACGTACGGCAGTTCGGACTCGACCTCGCCGTTCTGGACAGCAATCTTCGCCTGGCTCTTGAAGCGCGCGAAGGCATATGGGTCGTCAAGCACCTCGGCGCAGATATCCGAAAGCAGCCCCTCCCATCCCGGCGTGCCGCAGTAACGACGGGAGAGGCCAGAGCCGATGAAGAGAAACGGATAACGCCCGGCATCATCAACAGCTTTGTGGATTATCGATTTGATTCTCTCGTCCATAATCTTTCCTCCTGTACCAATCGACATGCTCGTGAAATGTTATCCCACCAACTTCGGCGAGTGCGGGCTGAAAGCATCGTTGCCGTTCTGCCCGTCGACCAATCCGCACGCGAGACTCAGCGGCACAACTGCAGCGTTCTCGACCTCCACGCTAAGCACGTAGTGGAAGTCCGCCCCCTGGCTCCCACGATTCCGCTCGTAACCAATGGCGGCCAGCCGGTCGGCTAGTTCGTCTCTCGAAACCAGCTCGTTAGTCTTCACCTTGCAAAGCACGGGTTCAAGTTCGTAAGTGTTTGTCTCGCTGATTGCGTTCCTGTAGAAGCGGAAATGGGTCGTACGAAAGAGATCTTTATGATGGGAGTACACGTGCCCGTCCTTAATGGCGTAGAAGTAGAAAAGGAACTCACCGCCCTCGTTTAGCCTGCCGCTACTTTCAAGGAAGCGGTAAATTTGTGGCGCTACAACGGAGAGCCGATTACGCTTCCGAAGCGATTTGCCCCACGAGCTGAGTTTATTGAATACCACAACGATATGATATTTAAAGGGTAATTGGACTATCTCCCGACCAAACGAGGATTCGGATTGGCTTGCTGAAATGTGGCAGTGCCCTGTTCTAAGCAACGTATTTGCGATAGAGTCGCGCGGGAACGGTGCTCGGGGCCGTTGCACCAGTAGCAAATTACTTATATCGAGCGATGTGATGCTGCGATTTCGGAAATGCTTGCCTGGTTGCGGCGCCGACTTCGAAAAGCTGGTTTTTATTTCCATTACAGCTGAAACAGGCCGTCAAAATTCATGGAAGATCTTTTCGATAGTAATGGATGAACTGAGGAGGTTTGTCTGGAGGGTGGATCGAGGTTCAAGATTGTTGCGCTCTGAAACGTTTCAGCTGAGGTCGGAGAGCGATCGCATGAGTCGATTTATATTTCGGCAGCGTTGCATCCATAGAAGAGAGAGGGATGCGTATTCGTTTGGCAGCGAGGGCGTGAGTGGGCGGGAACTTCGTGGCGTACAGCAATAAGGCTATACCTAAAAGCCTTTGTGTTGAACGGGTTTTCGCGGGAGCGGAGGGTGCGTGCCGCGAGGGACGGTCCGCGGCACGACCGACCCGGCGCGGCATCCGGAGCGGACGCGGATGCGGCGCGGACGGCCTCTGACGGGCGAGCACGCGACAGTGGTTGCCCTGCTGGGCGGCAATAAGCTCGAATCGAGCACGAGCGATTCTTGTCCGGGCGAAGCGTTACAACTGGATTTGTTCTGTTGCCGACTGATCTTGAAGCATGTTGGAAGAAACGGAATTATAATTATTTATTTGTCTGTATCTATCGAAATGGAGACCGAGCGCGTGGAAAACGAGAGGAACATAACGGCAGTTGACCTTTTCGCCGGCTGCGGCGGAATGTCCCTCGGCTTCGAAAAGGCTGGCGTCAATGTTGTGGCTGCCTACGACAATTGGGACGCTGCCATTGATGTCTATCGCGCTAACTTCCAGCATCCTGTTTTCAAAAGGGATCTCTCCGACGTTTCCGTATCCGAGGAAGTTGCCGGCTTCGCTCCGGATATCATCATCGGCGGGCCTCCTTGTCAGGATTTCTCGCAGGCCGGCAAGAGATCCGAGGATGGTGGGCGCGCAATCCTCTCTGTTAGATATGCCGAGATCATCGCGAGGTGCAAGCCTCGCTTCATCGTTATGGAGAACGTCCCACGCGTTCGAACGAGCAAATCCATGGAAGCGATTCGGGCCACCCTCAAAGCGCAGGGTTATGGCTTGAGTGGGCGAGTGATGGATGCAAGCCTGTGCGGGGTCCCCCAAGCTCGCAAGAGATACTTCTTGATCGGATGCCTTGGGGCTCCCGACGGGTTCCTCGACCCATATCTTGAGAAGGGCCTTTCTGACCATCAGATGACAATTCGTGAGTATCTCGGTAACGAGCTTGGAATTGATTACTACTTCAGGATTCCGCGAAGCTACACGAGGCGGGCCATCTTCAGCATCGACGAGCCCTCGGTCACTATTCGTGGTGTGGACAGGCCGATACCGCCGAACTACAAGCTTCACCCCAACGACGCGGCGGACCTCAGTCAAGCCCGGTGCTTGACTCCAAAGGAACGCAGTAGGATCCAGACTTTCCCGGAGTCTTTCAAGTTCTTTGGGAGTAAGACGGATATCAACCAGATGGTGGGCAACGCCGTACCGGTAAACCTTGCCACCTACGTTGCACGAGCGCTACTAGAGTACAGGAGGGATGTGAGCGATGGACTGCGTTGATCTTTTCTCGGGATGCGGCGGTATGTCGCTCGGATTCCAGAATGCGGGCTTCAACATAAAGGCGGCGTTTGATAACTGGCAGGCGGCTGTCGACATCTATTCGGCAAACTTCGACCACCCGGCATTCAAATACGATCTTTACGATGCGGAAGCGGTCCCGAAAATTGAAGAGTATTCGCCGTCGATGATAATCGGTGGCCCCCCTTGCCAGGACTTCTCCATTGCGGGCGCCAGACAGCGCGGCAAAAGGGCCAATCTCACCATCCGATATGCTGAGATAGTTCGGGACGTCAGACCCGAGTGGTTCGTCATGGAGAATGTTTACAATATCGAGCGGATGGACGTCCTGCCCGAGGCGCTGGAAATATTCCGCAATGCTGGATACGGTCTCACGAGGCGCGTCCTCAACGCCAGTCTATGTGGTGTGCCTCAGATTCGCAGGCGCTTTATCCTTGTCGGTCATCTTGGTGATAAAGATGACTTTCTCGGCGAACTCTTGGATTCAAGGCTGAGCGACAAGCAGATGACCGTCAGGGATTACCTTGGCGATTCGCTCGGCACGCAATACTTCTACATGCATCCACGCAACTTCCAGCGTAGGGGCGTCTTCACGATTGACGAGCCAGCGGTAACGGTACGAGGCACCAACCGTCCGATACCGCCAGCATATAAGAGGCATCATGCCGACAAGGCTGATATTTCTGAAGGTGTGAGAGCCTTAACATACAAGGAGCGCAGCTATCTGCAAACCTTCCCCGAAGAGTTTGAGTTTGTCGGGTCCAAGACAGACATTGAGCAGGCGATTGGCAATGCCGTGCCAGTTAAGCTTGCTGAGTACGTTGCTAGATGCATAGCTGACTATGCAGCAGATTAATTGTGGTGGTTGCCATGTCCTTTGTCGATGAATGGAATTTGAGCTATCCCATTCCGAATTCTATATATAGCGAGAATACGCTATCCGTTCGCGGGAGAACAGTTGGACAAGGTGGTGCTGGACAGTACGAACTCAAAGGTTCAGGCTCTCTTGCAAACGGGGATACGCTGACTGCAGTTGACATTATCGGACACGCAATCATCTTGGAAGTAGTCGTACCCTCTACTGGGCAAGTTGTCTCCCTTGGCACGCGTTATCCCGTTGCAAAAAAAGGCGGAAAAGAACGTGTGCAAATACAAGGAGACGGGGCAAAGCGTCCAAATGTCGGCAACTTGTTTGCCGCACTGCTGTTGTTGCCAGTGACGGGCAAAGTAAACGATTCATCGCCGTTGCAAGAGGACGGTTTTGCGGAAAGGACATTCTGGATGGATGCAGCCGAAGTAAAGCCTGTGGGCGTCTCCGAAGATGCATATATCTTGGAGCTAACGAAACTCTTCTTCGCCACTGGAAGCAGATACAAAGACGGGCAGTTTTCGGGTGCGATAGATTACGACTACAAGTCGAGAATTGACGATCTTATTGCCCTTTGCAATCGCGGATGCAAGATGAGGGCTGGTAGCCTGACCACGGCATTCAAGTATTTCGCTGACGTTTACGCAGGGAAACTTGAGTTTGATTACAGCGTGGCTGAGTTCATGCGAAACCTCATAGCGAGCCAATTGATTGCCGAAGAGGGCATCGACTACGAACAAGGCGATGACGTGCTGCCCGCAATGCATCAACTAATCGACCTTGCTGCAAAGAATTCATCGAAAGCATCAAGCAGAGAGAAGAGGACTTTTCAGCTAAACAACCTTCCAGCTGAATTTAAAACCGACTTCTCCAGGCGCTACATCACGTCACTACTGGCAAAGCCCTTTGTCATCCTTGCTGGCAACAGCGGAACAGGCAAGACGCGGATTTCCAAGCGTTTTGCAAAGTACCTTGAGGTCTTGGATGAAGACGGGGAGCCAAACTGGTTGCTCGTCCCGGTCGGTGCCGACTGGACCGACAACACCAAGGTGCTGGGCTTCTTCAACCCGATTGCAGACGGCGGCAAAGGCGCGTACGAAGAGACCGGCATACTGAGACTCATCGAACGGGCCAACGCTAACCCCGAGGTTCCGTATTTCCTCATCCTCGACGAGATGAACCTGAGCCATGTCGAGCGGTATTTCTCAGACTTCCTCAGCCACATGGAGACCATCGGCGAGGATAACCTCATCGTGCTTGATGGGTACGGCGATGGCGGTGCTGGCAGGCTGCCCTATCCGCAGAACCTGTTCGTTGTCGGCACCGTGAACATCGATGAGACCACTTACATGTTTAGCCCCAAGGTGCTCGACAGGGCAAACGTCATAGAGTTCAAGCCGTCGAAGGCCGAAGTCCTCGCAGGGTTCAAAGCCATCGAGGATGCGCCGGACGTTGCCGTCGCAGCTTCCGGCGTCCCCCAGGCTTTTCTGCGTCTCGCCAAGGACATATGGGAGGGAGCCAATTACATCAGCGAAGATGATGCTAACGCCATCTTCGAGAAGTTCGGCAAGCTGTATGAAGAGCTGGAGAAATGCGGCTATGAGTTTGCCTTCCGCACCGTGCGCGAAGTGCGAATGTACGTTAATGCCGCGCACGAGCTTGACGGCGAGAACTACGAACTCGAGCGTTCCGTCGATGAGCAGATTGTCCAGAAGGTGCTGCCGAAGCTCCATGGTAACAAGCGTGAGATCGGCAATCTGCTTAAAAGCCTGAAAGACATATGCGATGGCGAGCTGAGCTCCGTTAAGATAAGCCAGATGGCAGCGAAACTCGATAACGTGCAGTATGCGAGCTTCATCTAGCCTATGGACGGCAGCATCGGCGCAATCCGCTTTGCGGCGGATGGAAGAACAATAGCCAGGCTCTACCAGAGCGGTGCGCATGACCGAGTCGATTGGGACGAGGAACAGCAGACCGGGCTAACCGGGCTGACGTGTTTCGGTCTCAAGCCGGAAGCATCCCAGAATGGCGCTGGTTCAACACTAGCCTTCGCCGTCAAGGACGGTCTTGACGGGAGTCCCACGCTTCGAATCAACGAAACCACATGTTATGTGCTCGAATACGAGCGGACCCCTGATGGTGGCCTGCATCCTCGCGCCTCGTTCCAAAACGAAGGCAAGAATATCAGGTGCGACAGAAACGGCAATAGTGTCACCTTCCAGTTCGTGAACTATCTCGGGCGTTCGAGGATTCGATTCGGCGAGGAAGCTGATGCGCCGATGCTACAGTTCGAAGTCGTCCCGCTCAAGATTGGCTATGAAGACGATTACATCGAGCTCACCGAGGAGCTTGCCGCAAGGTGCGCTGCGCTGCTCCTTGACTACTCGGGCTCCACGTCGAACGTTTACAAGCAAGCCGACGAGAATCGCGAGACGCTGCTTGAGCAGTTCGTCTTCCTGCGGCAGTTCTGCTACGAACCGAACCTCCAAGCCCTCTTCGAGGCGATAAAGAGGAACCCTGATAGGACGCTGGATCACGAGGACGAGCTGCGGTCGGTTGGGGCTGGCATGCCGTCCCGGAGGTTTTATACGAACCCCTTCTCGAACAGCCGGATGTGGACGCGCTTGAACTGCGGCGGCGATGCGGGAGGCGTCTACCTCCCCCAGATGGTCAGCGTCACGCGCAAGTACGACCTGCTCGACACGCCCGCCAATCGGTTTGTGAAATTTGCCCTGCATGAGATTGACCGGATCTGCACCTCTCTGATGACTGTCCTGGATGCCGAGAAGGGCGATACTCGGCAGACGGAGTGTTATCGCGAAGCCGCCGCGCTGCACGCCATGCTGGATACGATACTCAGCGACGCCTTCTTCGACGATGTCGGCACCCTGCAGATGATGCCTCAGAACAACCAGGTGTTGCAGAAGCGCGAGGGATACTCGCAGATCTTCTTCGCATATTCCATGCTCGATATGGCGCTGCAGCTCGACTGGAAGGGCAAGGATGACATCTACGAGGGCGAATCGAAGAATGTGGCCCTCCTCTACGAGTACTGGATCTTCTTTGAGCTGTACGACATCGTAAGGGGGATCGAGGGGTGCGAGCCGATAAGCACCGATGACCACCCATTTATCGGGACGAATCCCGACGGTGGGCTGTCAATATCCCTCAAGCAGGGCGTACGCTCCTGCCAGTCATTCCAGATTGCGCAGTGCGGCGCGAAGGTAAACCTCTACTACAACCGCACCTTCTCGCCCCGTGACTTTCATGCCACTCGTTACGAGGGTTCGTACTCGAGACCGTTCAGACCCGACTACACGCTCGCGATATTCCCGGATGCTTATACAAACGAGCGAGCCGCAGTGCAAGATGGAGCGGTTGCATTCGTCCACTTCGACGCCAAGTACCGTATCACCGACTTGACGGGGCTTGTCGGCAAGGATGTGGGCACCGAGGAGGCAGAGCGCGAGGAACTTAACGAGGAGAAGGCGGCCTCCACCACGAACACCTACAAGCGCGGTGACCTGCTGAAGATGCACACGTACAACGACGCGATACGGCGCACGGTTGGCAGCTACGTGCTTTATCCGGGTTCGGGCGAAACGGGCGAGAAGGGCCAATTCCGGCTCTTCGAGGAGATTTTGCCGGGTGTCGGCGCTTTCGCCATGAAGCCGAGCATCAGCAGGACGGCAGAGAATGCGTTGCGCGATTTCATAGAGAAGGTCATCGGCGAGAACACGGCAAGCAATACGCGGCTGAACCGGCTGAGCTACTTCACCGAAATGGTTGTGGCTGAGCCTCCAAGCGCGGGCAAGACAGATAGCGACTCCTACGGGCATGGTGGCGAATCGTTCGTGATTGGCTACATTCGAGGGGACTCTCCCGATGACTACTATCACTTTCTCGAAAGCAGCGGCAGGCTCCGCAAGGGCGGGCGCTTTCTCTTCTACTTCTATGCCATTAAGGACGGGCATGTCTACTCGCACCATAAGGATCTCTTCCGCACGTCGTGGTTCCGCTTCTATCGGAACGCCATAAGCCAGACGAACACCTACGAGATCGAGCCTGTGGCGTGTCGCATAACCTCGAATGAGCTGGTTTCGAGGGACGAGCTGGCCGACCGCCTGGCCGACCTTGGCTACGTGCGGGATCGTGGGAATCAGGGTGCCGACTTCTACTATGTCCTGTCCGTGCGGGTGGAAGATGACGCGGCAGAACCCTTAAGCCTGGGGCGCAGGGCGGTGGATGAACAGAACGGCAACGATGCGTTCAGCCCCCACTCGCCAAAGATTGTTGGGTGATCATCTGGTCATTTTCAGAGTAGCGGTAACACCTACGGGCGCGCGAGGGGCAACGCATGAGGCCAATCGTCTACAACGGGGTTGACCTGTCGGGCGTGTGCTCTGCCGAGGTCATCGAGAAAGTTGCCCTGCCCGTGGAGGCGGAGACCCTGGCGGTGCCGAGGCGTGCCGGCGCACTGCTGGTGGCGGGGCGGCTGTCCCCCAGGCTAGTGCGGGCGCGGCTGTTCATGGACACCCGCCCGCGCCTTCAGGACGATGTTCGGCGACAGGGACGACGCAGCGGCGCTGCCACGTCGCGCAGGTAGCGGAGGAGGGTTGCTCCCAATGGCCCGCGGCGTCCGCGCCCCGGTGCCACCCCGTGGCCGGCGGCTTCGCTCGAAGCCGCTACATCAGGCTCGTTCCCGCTTTTCCGGGTCATATCCCTTCGTATACACGGTAAAGCTAAGGCCATCTAACGTGCCGGTGCTGTAGACGTATGCGTCGGGCGCGCTCCGCGTGCCTTGGGCGGTCGGGTCGGTCGAGACACAATCGCCCCTATCTATTCCAAGCAATGGAATGGGCTTTGCCACCTGGTCGGCGCTATTAATTTGCGCAATGATCTCCAACAACTCGTATAACTTGATAAGCCATGAGCTGTATGGATGCTCGCCGGGTCCCTTGTGCTCCAGCGTGCACTTTGATTGCGGGCTTTCGGCGAGCTGGCTCAAGCGTTCAAAAAGCGCCGGGTACTCGGCTTCGGGAAACTCGACTTGTACATACTGTATGCCATCGAGGATGAATCCGTACCACAGTACGGGGTATGGGAAACCGGTCCCTGAATTATCAACTTCATCCGAACACCTCCCACATTCATCCGCACATGTGCGGATGAATGTGGGAACCCGATACCC
>URFU01000038.1 GCA_900547125.1 uncultured Collinsella sp. | reverse complement strand
CGATGACACTCGAGCGCTCGACGAGCTTGCGGACTCACTCTCGGAAGCAGATAGCGGTGGTCGGCTCACGCTGGCAAGCCAAAAGTTCTACTTCGCCGGACTGGTCGCCTGCATCGAGAATTTGTGTCTGAGCCCGCATGGAGTGTCGTCAATCGAGCGTTCCGCCCGCATGCGTGATATGCTCGAGGCGCCTCGAACCCGTCAGATGGTCGCCGCGCTCAAGGATAACCATCGGGGACTCGGTCTGTTGTTTGGGCCGATCGCCAGCGCCAAGCCCGCGCGCTGCGTGATGTGTACGCATCTGGCAGCTTTTCTTAACCGGACGGGCGCAAAAACCGCCTAAACGGCTCATTTCGAAACAAATTTGCATAGAATTGTTTCGAAATGCGTTCTTATACACAAAAGCCTTCAAATAGCGTTAAACTATTCAATCACTGATTGATTGTCTCCGCCATCTTTTGGAGAGAGGGTTTGTATGGCTAAAAAACGCAATGGGCGCCAGGATGCCATTAGAGATATTGTGCGCAATAAGGACGTCCGCACGCAGCGCGTGCTGGTCGATGAGCTCCGTGCTATGGGCTTTGATTGCACGCAGGCGACTGTCTCTCGCGATATTGCCGATATGGGGCTGCGTAAGCTCCCTGAGGGCATCTATGTTCTGGCAGAGGACCTGCACCTGCAGCGTATGGTTTCCGAGCTCGTAACGGGCGTTCTGCGCACCGATAATCTGGTTATGATTAAGGCTCAGCCTGGCACGGCTTCCGGCATCGCCGCCGCTGTTGATGCGGCAGAGCTGCCCGATGTGCTTGGCTCGCTTGCCGGCAACGATACGATTTTGGTTATTGCCCAGACGGCCGAGGACGGCGAGCGTCTCGAGGCGCTGATCAATAAGCTGAGCAATTCTCGCAAGTAGGCGTGCGGGTCGTGCGCTCGGCCCTGCGCGCGCTGACATAGTTGCCTGTAAGGGGGTATCGACGAGGGTCGGTACCCCCTTTTTGTTTGCCGGTATAAAGACCGCCTGCCAGGTCGCTTTAAACTAAAAGGCCCCCGAGCAGTTGAATAAGCTGTTCGGGGGCCTTGTTGCTTATGGCCGGATGATTTCTAGCCGACCGTATCGTCAGGCGTGGGCGAGGGGTCGGGAGTGGGCGTGGGCGTAGGCGTGCCGCCATCGCCGCCGGTCGAACCTCCGGTGGAGCCGCCCGTCGAGCCACCGGTCGTACCGGTGCCGCCGGTGGTGTCGCCGCCCGTGGTCTCGGTGGTCGTGGTCGTCGTGGTAGTCGTTGTAGTGGTGGTTTCCTCTTCGTCCTCGTTCTCGTCCTTGTCGTCGTTCTCCGTCTTCTTGGTGTTGTTGGTGCCGTAGAACTTCCAGACGCTGTTGTTCTTATAGGTGGGCGCCGTTCCGGTCGCAAACTCCTCGCGCTCGGTACCGGTCAGAACGGTGTTCATAAACCGCTTAAAGACAGGCAGGTTGGTGCTGTCGCCCAGCAGGTCTGTGCCGTATTTTTGGATGGGGATCTCGCCCGCGGAATAGCCGGTCCACAGGGCGCACGCCAGCTGCGGGGTATAGCCGCAGAACCACAGGTTGGTGGTGTTGTCGGTGGTGCCCGTTTTGCCGGCATAGGGCTGGTTGACGCTCAGGGCACCGGCAGCACCCGTACCGCCGCCCTGCATGACGCCGGACAGAACATCGGTGACCGCGGCGGCCTCGCCCTCGGTAAGCACCTGTGAGGGATTGTCGGTGTGCTGGTACAGCACCGAACCGGTACGAGAGTCAATCTCGGTGATGGCGATCGGCTGGCGATAGTAGCCGCCGTTGGCAAACGTCGCGTAGGCGGCGGCCATCTCGAGCGGCGAGATCGAGCCGGTGCCGAGGGTCATGACGGGAACGTCCTCGATGTTGTCCTTGGCGGGATCGATGCCGAGCTTTTTGACGAGCGAGATGATCTTGCTGTTGCCGACGGCTTCCGCCACCTGGATGTAGCCGGTGTTGGAGGAGTATGCCGTCGCCTGCTTAAGCGTGATGTTGCCATAGCTATGGTTGGCGTAGTTTTGGACCTCGGTCGTGGTGCCCTTGGCCTTGAGCGGCGAGTTGCAGTTGAGGGTGACGTTGGGGTTCATGCCGTTTTGGATGGCAGTTGCCAGCGTAAAGGCCTTAAAGGTGGAGCCGACGGGACGCTTGGCCGTGGCATGGTTTACGTGGTTCTCGTCGGCGTTGTAGTCGTAGCCGCCCACCATGCACTTGATGTAGCCGGTCTTGGGGTCGACGACGACCATGCCCATGTCCAGGCCGTCGAGCGAGAGCGTGTCGAGCTGCTCTCGGACGGCATTCTCTGCCACCTGCTGCATCGTGGGGTCGATGGTGGTCTTGACGGTCAGGCCGCCCTTAAAGAGCACGTCGGTCGAGAACTCCTGCTCCAGCAGCTGCTTAACTTAGGCGACAAAGTAGGGCTGCGAGTATACGTCGACGCCGCTGCCCGAAATCTCGGTCACGTTGAGGGTGATGGGCTCGGCCTGTGCGGCATCGTGCTCCTCCTGCGTGATGTGGCCCAGGCGCAACATGTTGTCAAGGACCTTGTTGCGACGGGACAGCGCCAGGTCGGGGTTGACCGTGGGGTCGTACTGCGAGGGCGAGTTGGGAAGGCCGATGAGCAGTGCGGCCTCGCTCAGGGTGAGGTCGGCGGCGCTCTTGGACAGATAGGTTTCGGCTGCGGCCTCGATGCCGTAGGCGCCGTGACCGTAGTAGATGGTGTTGAGGTACATCATGAGGATCTCGTCTTTGGAGTACATGTCCTCCATCTTGACGGCGATGTAGGCCTCGCGCACCTTACGCTCGATGGTCGAGTCGAACTGCTCCTCCTGCAGGATGGTGTTGCGCACCAGCTGCTGGGTGATAGTCGAGGCGCCTTCGTGCCCGCCGCCGAGGGTTGCCACCGCAGCACGCGCGATACCCCACAGGTCGATACCGCCGTGCTCGTAGAAGCGCTCGTCCTCGACGTCAACGGTGCCCTGCAGCACGTAGGGGGAGACCTCGTCCTTGGTGATGGACTTGCGGTTTTGCGTGTAGAAGCTCGCAATCTTGTTGCCGTTGCAGTCGACGATCTCGGTGGGCTCGCTCACCAGATACGCGTTGGCGTCGGTGTAGTCGGGCAGATCGGACAGCCAGCGGTTGACGTTGCCGACCATGCCGATGCCAAACGCCACGCCCGCGATAAGCAAAAAGCCCAAAAACGAGAGCAGGATTATGGGCAGAGCATGCGTCTTTGAACGGCTGCGTCCCTGTCGTTGGCGAGGACCCATATATTGACCTCCAGGTATGTCGTGCCGGACGGTGGATGTGCCGTCGGGGCAGGATGGACATAAGTTATTACACGATAAACCAAACGGGGCGCGCGAGGCCTCGTGTATGCTGGAAGACGGCATTTTTCAGAGTGAATGCATACCTTGGTAAGGAGTATGTCGATGGCGATTCGGACGATGGGGCCGAGCGGACAATACGAGACTGGATTGGATGCTGCCGGTGCGGCGCTGCCCGAGCTGCTGGCGCCGGCGGGCGGACCCGACCAGATGCTTGCGGCCATCGCCGCGGGTGCCGATGCCATCTATGCGGGGTTGGGCGGCTTTAACGCCCGTGTGAGCGCCCATGGCTTTACGGATGACGAGTTTGCGCGCGGCTGCGCCGTGGCGCATGCCCATGGCGTGCGTGTGTACGTAACGCTCAACGTGTTCGTGTTTGACGATGAGTTGTCCGACGCGGTGGCGTTGGGAGCTCATGCACTGGAGTTGGGCGCCGATGCTCTGATTGTCGCCGATGCCGGGTTGGCCTGCGCGCTGCGCGCGGCGATTCCCGGGGTCGAGATTCACCTGTCCACGCAGGCGGGCGCTCATAGCGAGAGCGCCGTGCGGCTTGCCGCCGATGAGCTTGGGGTCGAGCGCGTGACGACGGCACGCGAGCTGACGGTCGACGAGATTGCGGCGCTATGTGCCACGGGCGTGCCCATCGAGGTATTCTGCCACGGTGCGATTTGCATCGGCTATTCGGGGGCGTGCGAGTTCTCGGCCCTGCGGCGGGGGCGCGCGGCGATGCGCGGCGACTGCACGCAGCCGTGCCGTTTGGCGTACGACCTGGTGGACGAGGCTGGACAGAGCGTTGTCGCCGTCGAGGGAGATCGCCTGCTGTGCCCGCGTGACTATCTGGGTATTGCGCATCTGCCCGAGCTTGTAGATGCCGGCGTGGCGTCGCTCAAGATCGAGGGGCGCATGAAGAACCCTGATTACGTATTCAACGTGGTGCGGGTGTGGCGCCGGGCACTCGATATGCTGTGCGACGGCGCGTGGGACCCCGGTGCCGTGGAAGAGCTCGAGCGCGAGCTGGGAAGGTCGTTTAACCGTGGGTTTACCGATGCGTACCTGCGAGGACGTTCGGGTGCCGAGCTTATGAGCTTTGAGCGTGCGATCAACCAAGGTGTGCGCGTGGGACGCCTGGTGGCCGTTGGCCACGAAGAGGTGACCGTTGAGCTCGATGCCGCCGTGGCGGCGGGTGACACGCTCGAGATTCGGTTCTATCCGGGTGCCGACGCGCGTCCCGATGTGCCCAAGCGCTGGCCGCAGGTGCCCTGTCCGGTGGATGCCGCGGCGGGGGAGCGCGTCGTCGTGCATTGCAAGCGTAAGGTTGACACGGGCTGCGAGGTGTACCTGATTCGCAGCGCCGGCGTGTTGGATCAGACGGCGGCGGTGTTGGAGCGCATGCGGGCCGAGGCGGATGCGATTGCGCCCGTTGCGCGTGCCGTTGAGGTACTGCCCTTTGAGGGCGTTACGGTGGATGGCGGTGCGTCGACGGAGTTGGTGGAGTGCGCGGTTCCCGCTCGCATGGTTTTTGCTTGGCAGCTGATGGATGCCGACCCGCGCGGAGAACTCGATTTGTCCGACGCTGTTGTGGTGCTTGACGAGGCGTGCCGCACGTGTGACGCTGACTGGACCCGCTCACTGATGCAGCGTGCCGGGCGCGTTGTCTGCCGCAACCTGGGACAGGTGGTGATCGCTCGCGAGCTGGGCGTGACGTTTGACGTGGCGGCGCCGGTGTTCTGCGCGAATCGGGCCACGCTTACCTGGCTGCGCGGACTCGGTGCGGGGCGGGTGTACTTGCCGGCCGAGTTGCTCGGCAATGATGCGGAGCGTATTGCCGAACTGGCTGCTGAACCCGGCGTCTGGGGTCCGGTCGACGCCGACCGTCCCGAGCTTATGGTGTGCGAGCACTGCCTGCTGCCCGCCGAGGGCGTCTGCGCTACCGATGCGACGGGACAGGTCCGTTGCCGCGACTGCTTGCGCCGTCGGCAGGTACGCTATCTGGTCGAGCGTGACGGTACACGTTTGCCAGTTGCCATTGACGCATGCGGCAGGACGAGGATTTTCCTGTCGTAGGTGCCGCGTCGCGTCAGTTTGTTATCATATGAGAGTTTATGGACTTCCAGCACCGCCGTATCCGGTGAGGGTGCTATAGCAAAAGGAGGATACCCAATGCTGTCTGTTGACGAGCAAATGCGTATCATCACCTCGGGCGCCGCGCAGATCGTTCCCGAGGCCGACCTTCGCAAGAAGCTTGAGAAGGGCGAGCCCCTCAACATCAAGCTCGGCGTCGACCCCACCAGCCCCGACCTGCACCTGGGCCATGCCGTGCCCCTGCGCAAGATGCGCCAGTTCCAGGACCTGGGCCACAACGTCACCCTCATCATCGGCAACGGCACCGCGCTGATCGGCGATCCCTCGGGCAAGAACTCCACGCGTCCGCAGCTTTCGCAGGAGCAGATCGAGGCCAACGCCGAGACCTACGTGAGCCAGGCCATGAAGATCCTGGACCCCGAGAAGACCACCATCGTGCACAACGGCGATTGGATCCTTTCGATGGATCTGGCCGGCCTGCTGCAGGTGTGCTCCAAGTTCACCGTTGCCCGCATTCTTGAGCGCGACGACTTTACCAAGCGCTACCAGTCTCAGACGCCGATCGCCCTGCATGAGTTCCTGTATCCCGTGATGCAGGCTTTCGACTCTGTGCAGATCAAGGCCGACGTGGAGATGGGCGGCACCGATCAGCTCTTCAACCTGCTCGCCGGCCGCGAGCTCATGGAGAAGATGGGTATGGAGCCGCAGATTGCGCTCACCATGCCGCTGCTCGAGGGCACCGACGGCGTGCGCAAGATGTCCAAGTCCTATGGTAACTACATCGGCCTGACCGACGCTCCCAAGGACATGTTCGGCAAGACCATGTCCATCCCCGACGAGATGATCGGCAAGTACTATCGTCTGGCCAGCTCGCTCACCCCTGCCGAGGTCGACAAGATCGACGCCGCCCTGGCCGATGGCTCCGCCGACCCCTACGAGCTCAAGCGCGCTCTGGGCCGCGACCTGTGCGACACCTACCACGGCGCCGGTGCCGGTGACGAGGCTCAGGCCGAGTTCGACCGCGTGTTCAAGGAGGGCCAGCTCGCCGACTTCCCCGAGAAGCACGTTGAGCTGACTGTTAACGACGAGGGCCAGATCTACCTCGCCGGCCTGCTCAAGGACCTGGGTCTTTCGGCGAGCGCCGGCCAGGCTCGTCGCGATATCGACGGCGGCGGCGTCAAGATCAACGGCAAGGCCGTGGCTCCCAAGAGCTATAACATCGATCCCAGCGCCCTCAAACTGGGCGACACCCTCTCCGTAGGCAAGCGCAAGGGCTTCAAGTTGATTTAGTTCCGCCGTTCTAACGAACGGCGGACCGGCCGACGCTGCGCGGGCCGCATTTGGACAATCTGACGTTCAACTTCAAGGGCGCGACCAGAAGGTCAGCGCCCTTTCGTTTCACGTCACCTTGTCTCAAATGCGGCCCGCTCGCTGTCGTTGCCAAAACATCGGCGCTTCCGTTGTTGGCACTTGGGGACGTTCCTTTTGTGCCGGCACTTTGGGACACTCCTTGTCATTGGCGAAAAGTAGCCTGTCACCATTGCACCAAGTGGCGGATGCCGTTAAGCGGAGGGCCGTATTGCTGACCCATCGTTTGGGCATACAATTGCTATTGGCTTGCTGCGGTGAAGGTTTGTCCGCCCCGCAGCGTTTTCTACGGTTAAAGGAGTATGTATGTCCGTTGAGGTCATGAGGTCTGTGATTGATGCAGCCGAGGGTCGCGTGCCCGTCGACACGCTGTTTACCAATGCGCAGATTGTCGACGTGTACGGTCAGCGCGTGGCGCCCGGTAGCGTTGCCGTCAAGGACGGCGTAATCGTCGGCGTGCTCTACGACGGTCGCGACGATGCCGCCGGCACCTACGAGGCTGCCGAGGTCATTGACTGCCAGGGTCGCTATATCGCCCCCGGCTTTATCGACGGACATCTGCATATCGAGTCCTCGAACATCCGTCCCGCCGAGTATGCGCGCATGGCGGCGACGCGTGGCACCACCACTGCCATTGCCGACAGCCACGAGATTGCCAATGTTGCCGGTCTCGACGGCTTGCGCTTTATGATCGAGGACGGTCGTCGCGCTCCTATTTCCATCAAGTACATGATGCCCTCGTGCGTGCCCGCACTGCCCGACGAGCAGGCCGGTGCCGTCATCACCGCTGCCGATATGCAGGCGTTTTTTGCCGAACATCCGGGTGATGTTTTTGGTCTGGGCGAAATGATGAACCTACCGGGCGTCTTTATGGCTGATCCCGAGACCTGTGCTCGCATCGATGCTGCCGACCAGACGCCGTCCAAGCAGGTCGACGGCCATGCGCCGCTCGTTGTCGGCAAGGACCTCAATGCCTATGCCGCGGCGGGCATTATCGCCGACCACGAGTCGACGATTCCCGAGGAGGCACTCGACAAGCTATCTCGCGGCATGTATGTGATGCTGCGCGAGGGTACGTGCAGCCACGACCTGGCCAACTTGTCGCCGATGCTGCTGGAGAACCCCGCCCGCGCCCGTCGGTGCTGCTTTGCGACCGATGACCGCGCTCCCTCCGACGCGCTTTCGACCGGTATGATTGACAATGCCTGCCGCGTGGCTATCGAGGCCGGTATTGACCCCGTGGTTGCCATCTCTATGGCGTCCCTGTCCACGGCCGAGGCGTTTGGCCTGGACCACGGTTGCCGCGACCCGCACGAGCTGCGTGGCGCCATCGCCCCGGGCAAGCGTGCCGACCTGCTGGTACTCAACGACCTGACGTTTGCCACGGCTCCGCATCGCGTGTATGCAGCCGGCGCGCTCGTGGCACAGGACGGCACTTTTGTGGGCGAGGTTGCGCCCGAGACCGCCGAGGTCGCAGCGCTTGCCGATGAGCTGCGTGCTTCCGTTAAGCTGCCGAAGCTATCGCTCGACGTGTTCGACTATGCCTTTAAGCCGGGCGAGGCCGTGATCGACGTGGTGCCGGGCAAGGCCATCACGGGCATGGTTCGTCCCGAGAATGCCGAGGGTCTGCGCCGCATTATGCTGATCGAACGTCACGGTCGCGGCGTGTCGCTGCAGGCCGAGGGCGCCGATGGCGACGGTCCCGCCGGCATGGGGCTCGTCGGCAAGCATATCGGCCGCGGCTGGGTGCGCGGCTTTACCATCACAGGCGGCGCTATCGCCTCGACGATCGGCCACGACTCGCACAACGTGTGCGTGGTGGGCGATAACGCTGCCGATATGATGGCGGCTGTTGAAGCCGTGGATCAGGGCGGTCACGTGCTAGTGCGCAACGGCGAGGTCGTGGCGCGCATTCCGCTGGCGCTCGGTGGCCTGATGAGCGAAGGCACGGCCGAGGATGTCGCCGCGCAGCACGACGACTTTATGGTCAAGGCGCGCGCCATGGGTATTGAGCCGCCGCTCGATCCCATCATGGGCATCATCTTCCTGCCCCTGCCGGTGATTCCGACGCTCCGCATCCGCCCCGAGGGCATGTTCGACGTCACAACCTTCACCTACGCCGACTAGTCATCAGGGACGTTCTTAAACGACTAGCCGTTGGGGACACTCTTTGGCGGGCTGCCTGACGTCGCGACCGTGGGGCCTCTGGCGCGCGTGAGCTATTTGCTAGGTCCATGTAACGTTTATAACTACGGGTCTTATTCGAGCTCCCTTTGGGTGCGGAGATTTCAGATATACATCTGTTTTCACTACTAAGCCCGAAGGGAGCTTTTCTATGGTTAAACTGATTGCATCCGATATGGACGGCACGTTGCTTGACGAAAACGGCCAGGTGCCTCCCGAGACCTACGAACTGATTCTGGCGCTACACGAGCATGGTGTGCATTTTGCCGCATCGTCAGGTCGTCGCTACGATCGCCTGTGCGAGTTCTTTGCGCCCGTTCGCGACAAGATGGACTTTGTCGCAGCTAACGGTGCCCAGGTCTTCGCCGACGGCAAAATGGTAGACCGTGAGGTGTATTCGCACCTGGCGATTCGAAGGCTCGCCCAGGCTGTCGCGACGTTTCCCAATCTGCATCTTGCGCTTTTTGACCGAACCAAGTCCTTCCTGCTCGATGACGAGTGCAAGTTCGTGCGTGAGGTCGATAAGGACCTTCCCAATGCCGAGCGCATTTGGGAGCTGCCCGATCCCAGTGTAAATATCATCAAGGCGAGTATCTTTTGCGATGACAGTGCTGTTATGGACAGTGCGTACGTGCTACAGCGTGAACTCGGTCAGCTCTTTACTTTTGCGCCTTCGGGCAACGCGTGGATCGATGCCATGCAGCCCGGTGTGTCGAAGGCCTCGGGCATCGCACAGCTCGCGGAGCATTATGGCATTGGGCGCGACGAGGTTATGGCGTTTGGCGACTCGATGAACGATTACGAGATCATTCGCTTTGTCGGCACGGGCTGCGCGATGGAAAACGCGCGTCCTGCACTCAAGGCCGTTGCCGATCGCGTGGTGGGGCGCAACCGCGACCACGCCGTCCAGCAGGAACTTCGCCGTGTTCTGGAGAGCCTCGCCTAATCCGGCAGTTAGGGACAGTCCTTTTCTGCCGGTAGTGGGGGGACAGTCCTTGCAGCTTTTTTGCGAAGAGTGTCCCCAACGACTAGTCATTCAAGAACGTCCCCAATGACTAGTCGTTTAAGAACGTCCCCAATGACTAGGCGAGGGCGGCCATGATGGTGCGGGCGACGCCGTCGTGGTCGTTGTCGTATTCGGTGATGGCGTCGGCGGCGTCGCGATCCTCGGGCTCGGCGTTGATCATGGCCATGCCATGGCCCGCTGCCTGCAGCATGGGGATGTCGTTGATGTTGTCGCCGAACGCCCAGGCGTCGGCGAGACGCTCGCCCAGGTGCTCGCATAGCCACGTGAGGGCCGTTCCCTTGGTGGCGCCCTCGCCCATGACCTCGATATTCATGGCGTACGAACGCGTGACCTCAATGCCTCCGAGCGTGTCGAGCTCCGCCGCGATGGCGTCGCGATCGGCCGGGTCGTGCCAGTACATGGCGATGCGTTCGAGCGTCTCGACCTCGTCGATCTTGCTGTCGATATCCATGTCGATCGGTGTTCGTGTGCGCTTGAGCGAAGCCGCGATGTGAGGATCGCCGCCGCAGAATTCGTCCAGGCGCGTGTAGAGCGAGCGGGGGAGGAAGCACTGCCCGTCCGCGAAGATATCGAAGGTGACGTCATGGCCGGCGGCAATGCGATGGACACGGTGGGCGATGGCGCGGTCGAGCGGTCGGCTCAAGATGCACGTGGCGCGTGAGGCATCGGTAGGCACATCCTCGTCGAGCTGCCAGACGCTGGCACCATTGGCGCAGATTGCGTAATGCACGGCAGGATGGGCGAGGATGGGCTCAAAGATGCCCGACAGCGGACGCCCCGTGCACGGTACAAACTCAATGCCGCGGCGTACGAGCTCGTCGAGCATCGCCCAGGTGGCGTCGCTCATCTGCTTGTCACTCGTCAACAGCGTTCCATCCATATCGGAAAAAACAATCATTCGATGCAGCCCTTTCTGCTGGCATAAAAAGCGTGGCCGAGGGCGGCGATGCCCTGGCCACGCTCGGGTTCTATAACGGTTCGTGTCCTAGCGGTCGGCGAGCGGCTTGTACTCCAGCGGCTCGATCACCGGACGGTACGCCGGGCGGATGATGCGATGCGCGCAGAAGAGCTCTTCCATGCGGTGTGCCGACCAACCGGCCATGCGGGCGACGGCGAATAGCGGCGTAAAAAGTGTCTCGGGCACGCCGAGCATCTTGTAGATAAAGCCCGTGTACAGGTCGATGTTGGCGCAGATGGGCTTGGTCATGCCGTGGTCGCGCATCACCTGCGGTGCCAGGCGCTCGATGCGCTCGATGAGCGCGAACTCATCGCCCAGGTCCTTCTTGGCGGCAAGCGTGCGCGCGTAACGGCGGCACACCTCGGCGCGCGGGTCGCTCAGCGTGTAGACGGCGTGGCCCATACCGTAGATGAGCCCCGTGCCGTCGAAGGCCTGCTTGTCGAGAATCTTGCCCAGGTAGGCTGCGACCTCGTCCTCGTCCTCCCAATTGGAGACATGTGCACGGATGTCCTCGTGCATGGACACGACCTTGGCGTTGGCACCGCCGTGGCGCGGGCCCTTGAGCGAGCCGATAGCCGCGGCGTAGGCGGAATACGGGTCGGTGGCCGAGGAGGACAGCACGCGGCAGGCAAACGTGGAGTTGTTGCCGCCGCCGTGCTCGGCATGCAGCATGAGCATCACGTCGAGCAGCATGGCCTCGTCGCGGGTGAATGCCATGCCGCCGCGCAACACCTGCAGGATGGTCTCGGCGGTGGAGAGGCCGGGTGTGGGGTGCGGTACATGAACCTCGGAGCCGCGGCGCTTGGCGACCGAGGCCATATGCGCGAAGGCGGCGATGCGGGGGAGACGGGCGAGCATGGAGATGGCGACGTCGATTTCATGCTCGGGTGTAATGGCGTCGGGCTCGGCGTCGAAGGCGTAGAGCAGCAGCACGGCGCGCTGAAGCACATTCATGATGCTCGACGACACCGTGGTCATGGGGAACTCTTTGACGTACTCGTCGCTCAGGTGCCTAAAAGCGCCCAGACGTCCGCAAAACCCGTCGAGCTCCTCTTTGTTGGGCAGCGCGCCCGTGATGAGCAGGTAGGCGACCTCTTCGTAGCCATAGCGATTCTCGGCCTGGGCGTTGTTGACCAGGTCCTCGATGCTGTAGCCGCGCAGCGTAAGCTTGCCCTGGTCGGGCACGACTTTGCCGTCGACCTTGTTGTAGCCGTGCACGTGCGAGATGCGGGTAAGGCCCGCGCCCGCGCCCGAGCCGTCGGCGTTACGCGGGCCGCGCTTGACGTTATGCTCGACGAACAGACCCTCGTCATACGGATTAGTCGGCATGCCGTGGTAGAGGTTTTCGCTTTCGGGCGAAATCTGGCGGCTCGCCTCATAATCCAAGACCAGGCGGCTCAGATGGTCATCGAAGCGGTAGTAGATTTTCTTGGCGTCGTAAGCCATGCGCGCTCCTCTCCGGTCCGCTTTGGGGTCGCGCGCTTGGACGATATAACGTCAAGCTGCCCCGAGCGGCTTGTTCGCTACAGGCGGTACATAAAGTTAAAGACGTCCTCGCGCTGGATGGACACGTTGACGCCCGAAAGCTCGCCGGCCTCGGCCAGGGTCTTCTGCAGCTCAGCGAAGTCGAGCTTGGACTCGGCGGTATCGGCCAGCATGGTCATGGTGAAGATGTCCTCGATAATGGACTGCGTGATGTCGCGGATGTCGACGTTGGCCTCGCCCAGAACACGGGTGACGCCGGCGACGATACCGGGGCGGTTCTTGCCAAGGACGGTGATGACGATGCGGGAGGACGAGATCTCGGCCATGGGAAACCCTTTCGCGTGGTTGCGGCGCGCGGGGCGCTCCGCTACGGTACAGTGTTCATCATTGTACCTGTCTGGCGCAAAAAAGGGTCGCTCGCTGCGGCGTTACATGTCTGCAACATGAGCGTGAGGGGGCAGGCCGCATGGGGAAGAGCCGTCTGGCGCGCGTCCAGCTCGTGTTGGGTTGATTTCCGAACTCAGCCGAACACATCGAGCGGATAGGCCGTTCCCGCAGTCAGCCGAACGCCTCCGACCGCTGATTCCAAACTGAAAACGGGGGGCATCCCCCACTATTCGGTAGGGGATACCGCTCCGCGGCGCATGCCGCGGGCGGCGCCCCTATCGGACCACCGTGACCTCAGTTGGGATGGGCCCAGCACCGCGGCGTACTCGGTGGGGTAGAGCCGACTGATCGTCTTCACGTCGCGTATGACGATATTTCGGTCGTCCGGCTCGGTGACGCCGTAGCCGAACGCCTGGAGCGTCTCGATGGACTCCTGGATCCTCTGTTGGAACATGGGACCCGGATCGACCCTCGGCCCGAGGTACCCGCGTCAAAGGCACGGCGAGACGCGCAGCATGTTATGGATTTTGGAGATGGGCTCGATGTCGGTGTAGACGTTGAGCGTCGCCATGGCGTCCTTGTGCCCGAGGATCGATTGGAGCGCCTTGATATCGCCGCCTTGGCGGATCCACTGCGTTGCGAACGTGTGGCGAAGGCCGTGGAACGTGATCAGCTCGTCGTTGGTGCCCATGAGGCCGTTGGTCTCCGAGAACGTCTTGAACGCCCTGCGGATATAGCTTGTCGTCGCGAAGGTCGCGCCCGGCTCCGACAGGATGTAGCAGTTCCCGATCTCGACCGCCCCGGTAAGGCCGCGCAAGCGCAGCTTCCCGCGGTCGATCTCGTGGATCTCCTTCAGGAAGGGGAGCAGGCCGACCGGGTCGATGGGGATGTCCCTGGCGTCATGGGTCTTGGTGTCCTTGATGAACGAACCCATCCCCTTCGCGTACGCCACCGAGTGCCTGATCGAAATCAGGCCCGTCTCGAAATCCACATCGCACCACCGAAGGCCGCAGACCTCGCCGATTCGCATCCCCGTGTGCAGGGCGAGTACGACCGCCCTCTAATCCTCGGCGGACCAATCGAGTCCGAACTCCTTTCGGGCGTCCTCTTCGCTCATGACTTCGAGAAGGTCTCCGGGTTGGCAACGAAGGGCGAGGCATAGCTGCTCGAGCGTGTTGAAGCGAATGCCGCGAATATGCCCCTTTTTAATACGGGACAGGTTCACGGGCGTGGTTCCAATCCTTTCGGCAAGTTCGTTCGAGGAAATCTTTCGCTCGGCCATGATCTTGTCGAGGCGAACAATTACGGGCATGACGTGTCCTTACGCAATCTCGTCGGAGTCGAGGTACAGCTCTCGAGCGTACAAGAAGAGCTGGGAGAGCATGAACAAGACGATGCCGAGAACCAGAGAGGTCCAGTCGAATGATGAAGCGATCTCTTGGGCGCCGACGGCCCCCTCGCCGCCAAACATCGAAACGGAGGTTTTGAGTGAGCCGGCGTAGAGGCTGGTGGCAGCTTGAACAACGAAGAGAATGCCGAGCACCTTCAAGCATGTCGCAGACCCTTTCTTGAAGGGGTCTCCGCTCTTGATCGTCCACACGAGAACGGCGCTGAGGACGGTCGTGGCGATACCGATGACGGCAGGGGCCAATGTCGAGATCGCAAGGGCTGGATACGCGGGGGAGTCTGCAATTACAGGGTTGTCGAGCACTTCGATTGCTGGCTTTAAGGAGAACGCCACTTGTGCGATGGCGGTGGCGCAAAGGGTCGCAGAGGCTATCGCACATGCGATGCGGAAGGAATGAAGCCGGGGAGTGCGATTGTCGGAACTCATAATAACCTCCGAAGAACTTAAAAAACTCAGGTTACTTTTTAACAGTTTATGTTAAATTGACTTTGCCGTCAAGTAATCACGGCATGCTGCAACCGAAACCCCTCTAGATTGGAGAGGATTATGTTCAGTACTGTTAAGTCGTGTAAGCTCTTGGTTTTTCTCGGCCTCGCTCTTTGTCTGTTGCTGCCGGGAGCCCCCGCTTTTGCGGATACCCCGATGCCTCCTTCCCAGGAGAGCAGCCAGTGTGCCCTCGTTGAGCCCCTCGGGTATACGGACGACGTCGTCGATACCTACTGGAGCTACAGCTGTCCTCGCGGCGTAAGCGGGCACAGCATCTCGATGTTCAACATCTCTTACAAGACGATCTCCTACCGAAATGGCTATCGCCGATCCGCGCATCATAGGGAATCCCGCCTCGCTGCAATGTGCTCCTGTGGTGTTCTTGGCACAACTGATAAATGGCAATTTGTCTATAGCACCTACTAGATGCGAGGAAGGGCCGAGCATTTTGTTCGGCCCCTCTGTTCCGACTGGATGAGGTTAAGGTTGGCGATGAATATGCTCAAAATCTCGAAGGCGATCTTTAGGTCGCTTCTCTCCTCCAGGTCGCTCTGTGTTGTCGTTGTTGCGTTGATGGTTCTTTGTGCTCTGCCCGTCTTCAGGAGCGCGGCTGGCATCGACGGACGGGTCGAATACCTCGAGTCGGGAATAACCCGTGTTGAGCAGGAATTGTCAGCATCCTATGCGGATGCGCTTGTGAATGCGGGGAAGGACGGTGTCTATACCTCTTCATCAAGCATGCCCGCGCTTCTGTACCCTCTTGCCGCGGGACGTCTTATCTTGGCACCGCTCTCTCCCCTACTTCCGTTTCTGCAGATATCGGATGGAGAGTACACCTATTATGACGGAGAGTTCCGTTTCGCGAGAATCAAGGCGAAGCGCAAGAGAAAGGGGCTTGGAAGAGTCCAGATGGAAGATGTCCTTGCACTGACACCGAAGGGTGACAGAAGTGTATACAAGTACGAGAATGACAATTCACTTGCCTGTAAGGATCTGACCTCCGGCGGGAGCGGCACGAAGATCTATGAGCTTGTTTTTAAAGGGGAAAAGGGAATCAACCGCTATGAATTTGAACCGGATGAGGAGATGCTCGACGCAGTTATGGTGAAGTATCCGCGTGCGGTCATAAAGTAGAAAACAAAAAAGGTGGCCCGGATCGGTAAAGCGATCGGGACACCTTTTTATATCATATATGATAAATCAGGACAGATCCGTGGATCAGTCTTCAATGAAACGCATCCGGCTGTCTGAGACATCCTCACGGGCAGAGGAGTGAACGGAGACATCCTTCTGGCGCATGCATTTGGCACATAAAGTTCCGAAAGAGATCGGTGCGCCGCAGCTGGTGCAGTGCATAGTAATCGTGTTCAGATGGTCGTCCTTGTACTCAATGCGCCCCTCGCGGATCCACTTTTTGACCTGCATATGCGGGATGTGGAAGTGCTGTGCTACATCGTATTCATTTACATCGTTCTCACGGATGTACTCTTTGACTTCGCGGAAGAGCTTCTGCTCGATACACGACGGGCAGAGATTCTCTTTGTATGTCAATGGAAGCGGTCGTTTGCATTCTTCACAATATTTGTAGTTCCCGAATAAATCCTGTGGTTGTTCCATTGTCTGTCACCTCCGGTAGTATGCTGCCACATCCGTCCGCCGCATGCAGGCATGCGCGTACGTCTTTACTCTATGTTCACTGTTGTATATATTATACCATGAACGACGGTGAATGAAAACTTTTTATCGCGTAGAAAATAAAAGAAACTTAGCAGATATTTGACGGGGAGGAAACGATTTGAAACTGTTTCATTTGTCGGATCTTCATATTGGAAAACAGCTGCACCACTACAATCTTGCGGCAGAGCAGCGCAAGACGCTGGCGCTGATTGTGGCGCTTGCAAAAAGCGTGCACCCGGACGCTATCCTGATTGCGGGAGATATTTACGACTCGCCGGTGCCTTCGGCGGAGGCAGTGTCTGTC
>URFU01000037.1 GCA_900547125.1 uncultured Collinsella sp. | reverse complement strand
CCTGCATCGTCGGTGGTGCCAGTCTTGCCACCGATGTTGCCATCTTGGCCCAGCAAATAGTTATGCGTGTCCATGGAATGCGAATGGTCGGTGCCGTCGGCGCCCGTGACCTCGATCCAGGAATCCTCGCTCGCTACGACCTCGCGGATCGTGTCGTTTTTCATGGCCTCCTGCATCATCAGCGCTACGTCGTGTGCGGTTGAGTGCATATCGCCAGCCCACTCATCAAAGTCCAGACCATGCGGGTTTTCAAAAAGCGTACCGGTGCAGCCGAGCTTCTTAGCGCGCTCGTTCATGGCCTTCACAAATGTGGCCTCGGCGTCTTTGGTCTTAGGGTCGATCTTCTTGCCCACATATTCGGCGAGCACGATGGCGGCGTCGTTGCCCGAGGGAATCATCAGGCCGCGCAGCGCCTGCTCCACGGTAAGCTCGTCGCCTTCGAGCAAACCGGCGGTCGAATTACCCACGGTGGCTGCGGCGTTGCTCACCGTGACCTTCTCGTCCATCTTGCAATTCTCGACGGTTATGATTGCGGTCATGACCTTGGTGATCGAGGCGATTTTGACCTGCTCATCGGCGCCGCGCCCATAGTAGACGGTGCCGTCTTTGCCCATGACGAGCGCATTGGTCGCATCGATATCGGGCAGATTATCGGCCGTGATGCCGCGCGCATCGGCGGTTTTGCCGCAAACATTGTCGGTCGTAAGCACTTGGGCGCCGGCGACGGTGGGCACGCCAGCGGCAAGGGCGATAGCGCAGACAAAGCCGGCGGCAAGCTGGGCTGAGCGCTTTGCAAAAGAGATGAGGGACTTCACAGATTTCGCTTTCGACGGGATGGTCTCTTCTGGAACTAGAGTATATCGTTTGCCGGTGTCGGCGATCATCGCGTGCGCGCGTGGCCCACATCCGCGCCCGAACGGGCACAAGGGTGCTTAAGGCCGACTTAATCACCCACGCTTGTTGTGTGTGACGGGCACCCCCTCGGGCATAATGGAGCGCGAGAGGAGCACGCATGAACGAGCGCATTTTGGTAGTTGATGACGAAAAGGCCATCGCCGACTTGGTTGGTATCTACCTTACAAAAGAGGGCTTAGATGTCCAGATTGCCTATAGCGGGGCCGATGCTGCCAAGGCAATCTTGGAGCAGGAGTTCGATCTGGCGCTGCTGGATGTCATGCTGTCCGATATCGATGGCTTTGAGCTGCTGCGTACGATCCGTTCCAGCCATACCTATCCCGTGATCATGCTGACGGCGCGCGATGCCCAGCAAGACAAGATCGAGGGCCTTTCGCTTGGCGCGGACGATTACGTGGTCAAGCCGTTCCGCCCGCTGGAACTCATCGCGCGCGTGCACGCTCAGCTTCGCCGCTACACCAGCTACGGTAGCCGTGCACAGGCGGCCGAGTCGCTGACCATTCAGCTCGACGGCTTGGAGATCAACCGCGATGCTCGTTCCGTGACAGTGGACGGTTCACCGGTTCGCCTCACGCCCACCGAGTATTCAATCTTGCTGTATCTGGTCGAGCATCGCGGCAGCGTGGTGGCCGTGGAGGACCTGTTCCGCGCGGTGTGGAACGAGGATTTTATGCCCGGCTCCAACAATACGGTGATGGTGCATATTCGCCACTTGCGCGAAAAGATCGGCGACGACGCACAAAAGCCACGCTTTATCAAAAACGTCTGGGGCGTCGGCTACATCATCGAATAACGCTTTTCGCTTGTGAGGATCTTGATATGACAAAAGACGATAGGCAAGCGTTCGAGGTGCCCGATCGGCTCTTTGAATACGTGAGGTCGGTCGTCGACAACCGCGCGCTTGCAACGGTGCTGCTCTTTTTGCTGAGCCTGCTGCTGATTGGCATCGACAACATCGTCGGAATCTTGGCGGTGCTGCTTGTCGGCTTTTTGCTGATCGATCGATTTGAGATCGTGTGCCGCTGCGTGGTGATTGGCGGCGCCGCGTGGGCCATGACGTTGGCGATTGGCGCCATGGCGCGCGGCGGCATCGAAGGGCCGGTGTTGTTCGATGCCGGCTTTGTATTCAACATGCTTGGCTTTGTGCTGGCGCTTGCCGTGTGCGTGCTGTTCTTGTGCGGCCGTGCCCTGTACTACCAGGGCTACGAACAGGGCGAGCAGCATGCCGATTGTGTGCTGGCCGCTCGTATTCAAGATCGCCTGATCGATCACCCCGACACCTGGGACAACATCGACGGCGACTTCTTGGAGGCCGAGGGCGCCCTTAACCGCGTGCGTGACCGTGAGCGCAAGGTGCAGCAAGCTCTGCGTGACGAGTCGCATCGCAAGGACGATCTGGTTACGTACTTGGCACATGACCTACGCACCCCGCTTGCGAGCGTAGTGGGCTATCTTTCGCTGCTGCAAGAGGCTCCTGAGCTGCCGGTTGAGCAACGTGCGCACTTTACGGGCGTGGCTCTCGACAAGGCGCACCGGCTCGATGCGCTCATCGAAGAGTTCTTCGATATCACGCGCTTTGACTTCCACGATATCGTGCTCACGCGCGGCTATGTTGATCTGGGGTTGCTGCTGGCTCAGGTGGCTGACGAGTTCTATCCCATCCTCAACGAGCAGCATAAGGAAGTCCAAGTTGATATTCGCGAGGACCTGACGGTGCTCGTGGATGGCGACAAAATGGCTCGCGTGTTCAACAACATCATGAAAAACGCTATTGCCTATAGCTATGAGGGCTCGACCATCACGATCGAGGCCAGACGCCGGGACGGCGGTGGCGTGCGCGTGCGCTTTATCAATCAGGGCGATCCCATCCCTGAGGCAAAGCTCAAGGTGATCTTTGAGAAGTTCTATCGCCTGGATGCGGCGCGTGCGACCAATCGCGGCGGCGCTGGACTGGGGCTTGCCATCGCCAAGGAGATCGTATGCGCGCACGGCGGTACCGTTGCATGTGAATCGACGCCCGAACACACGATATTCACCATCGAGCTGCCCGCCGCATAGCCAGTGTGCCCTTACAAACACTTGACAATGCGCTCACGTGCATATGAGCCGCGATTCCTACTATCGATACTGCTGAATTGATATCGATGTGGAGGTATGCGGTATGACGGCTGGTGTGGCTATGGAGCCCACGGAGCTCGAGGAGCTAATGGAGGCGCGAGCCGAGGCCGCGCGCGAGCGCGAGGTTGGGGATGCGACTCGCCCCACGGCAGAGGATCTTGCCGCCTCGCCGACGCGTATCGATGTCGAGGGCCTCGACCTGTTCTATGGCGACCACCATGCGCTCAAGGACGTGAATATCAAGATCCGCGACAAGCAGATCACCTCGTTCATCGGGCCTTCGGGCTGCGGAAAGTCCACGTTGCTGCGCTGCTTTAACCGCATGAACGACGGCATCAAGGATTGCCGCATCGAGGGCAAGATTGCGCTCGATGGTCAAGATATCCTGGGCGACTACGACATCTGCCGCCTTCGCCAGCGCGTGGGCATGGTGTTCCAGCGCCCCAACCCGTTTCCCATGAGCATCTACGACAACGTCGCGTATGGTCCGCGCGGTATGGGTGTGCGCGATCGCGCTGCGCTGGATGAGCTGGTCGAGGACTCCCTTCGTCGCGCTGCGCTATGGGATGAGGTCAAGGACAAGCTCAAAGAGTCGGGTCTGGGTCTTTCGGGCGGCCAGCAGCAGCGTCTGTGCATCGCCCGCGCACTTGCCGTGCAGCCCGACATTCTGCTGATGGACGAGCCGACCTCGGCACTCGACCCTGTGTCGACGCTGGTGGTGGAGCAGCTGGCCTGCGAGCTCAAAGAGACCTGCACGCTCGTGGTCGTTACGCACAATATGCAGCAGGCGGCGCGTATCTCCGATTCGGTCGCATTCTTTTTGCTGGGTGAGCTGGTGGAGCACGCGCCCACCGCGCAACTCTTCAAGAATCCGACCGATCCGCGCACGGCGGATTATTTGACGGGACGTTTTGGCTGATACCATCTAGTAAAGGTACCTTTAGGGTTAAGATGCGGTCATGCCGGCCGCAAAGGGGTTCAACATGATCTATTACGTCGAGGACGATGACAACATCAGGGATTTGACGGTCTATGCACTGCGCAAGCAGGGGATTGAGGCCGAAGGCTTTTCGTGCGACGGTGAGTTTAAGGCTGCCGTGGCGCGACGGGTACCCGATGCCGTCCTGCTCGACATCATGCTGCCCGATACCGATGGCTTGGCGATTATGCGTCGACTGCGTGCCGATCGCCTGACGGCGACGGTGCCCATCATGATGCTTACCGCCAAGGATACCGAGCTCGACAAGGTGATGGCGCTCGATGGCGGTGCCGACGATTACCTGACTAAGCCGTTTTCGCTCATGGAGCTTGCGAGCCGCTGCCGCGCACTGCTGCGTCGCGGCGGCATGGTCAAGCAGGCGAGCGATGTGCTCAGCGTGGGCGACATCGTGCTCTCGCCCAGCCATCGCGAGGTGACCGTTGCCGGCGAGCCGCTTAAGCTCACCCTGCGCGAGTTCGACCTGCTCGAGTACCTCATGCGCAAGCCCGGCGTGGTCTTTACCCGCGAGTCGTTGCTGCAGAGCGTGTGGGGCTGGGACTTCGACGGCGGTTCGCGCACCGTTGACGTGCACGTGCAGACGCTTCGCCAAAAACTGGGCGAGCATGCCAGCGCCATCGAGACCGTGCGCGGCGTGGGCTACCGCTTGGCCGAGCCTTCTGCCGGTGATGGTGCCGAAGGTGACGACACCGCGGCCACCGCATCGGAGGAGTAACCCGTGGTCTTCGCCCCCCAGGGAAAACATACGCTGTCGCACCGCGTTTTTGTGACGATCTTTGTCTGCGCCATGGCGGTTATCGTGGCGTTTACGGTGCTGGGTGCGTTCTTTGTGCAAAACACCTTGGCGGATGCCACGAGTACCAATCTGGCGCAGGAAACCGAGCTCATTGCTGCCGCTCTCGACGAACAGCAGGAGCCCATCCCGTTCTTGCGTAGCCTTGATCGCGAGGACTTGCGAATCACGCTGATTAACAAGGATGGATCGGTTGCCTACGACAACGAGGCGTCGCCTTCCACACTGCCCAACCATGGCGATCGCCCCGAGGTCATCGAGGCCTTTGAGAGTGGTTTGGGTTCCGCGGAGCGCGCAAGCTCTACGCTCGACGAGATTATGCTGTATCGCGCCGTCGCCCTTGATAACGGCCAGGTTGTCCGCTTGGCGCAGGCCCAGCCTGGCGTTACGGCGATTTTGCTGTCGATGGTGGCGCCGATGCTGCTTATCGCAGCAGCGGGTGCGGTACTCTCGTTTTTTATGGCGCGCCGCGAGTCCCGTGCCATCATCGCGCCGTTGCAAGAGGTGGATTTGGACCACCCACGCCGTAGCTATGAGCACGCCTATGCCGAGATGGTCCCCATGCTTGAGCGTATCGAGTCGCAGCGCCAGGAACTCAAGCGCCAAATGGCGGTGCTAGCGGACAACGACCGTATGCGCCGCGAGTTCACGGCGAATATCACCCATGAGCTCAAGACGCCGCTTACGGCGATTTCGGGCTATGCCGAGCTCATCGCAAACGGCATGGTCGAGGGCGAGGGCGACCTGCGCAACTTTGGCGGTCGCATCTATCGTGAGGCGGGCCGCTTGGCAGCGCTTGTCAACGATATCCTTACGCTGTCTAACTTGGACGAGGCCGAGCGTGCAACTGAGGGCGAGGCGGTGCCCATTGGTTCCACGGAGCCTATTGAGCTCTCGCGTGCCATCTACGCGGTTGAGCAGCGTCTTGAACAGGTCGCCCGTCAGGCGAATGTGACGATAAGTCATGAGACCAAGCCTGTGGTCATCGAAGGCGTGTCGCGCTTGATTGACGAGCTCATCTATAATCTGGCGAGCAACGCCATCCGCTACAATCGACCCGGCGGTGCGGTTACGCTGCAGTGCGGCACCAACGACGAAGGCCATCCGTTCCTTGCGGTCGCCGACACGGGAATCGGTATCGCGCCTGAAGAACAGGGCAAGGTATTTGAGCGGTTCTATCGCGTGGACAAGAGTAGGTCCAAGGCGCGCGGCGGAACCGGTCTGGGGCTTGCAATTGTCAAGCATGCGGCCCTGTATCATCACGCCACGCTCGATCTGTCGAGCGAGTTGGGCGTGGGAACCACCATTACGGTGACGTTTCCCATACGGCAGGACGAGCCATTCGCATAGCGATACAACATAGATATTGATGCAGACGCCGCATTTGACTTTCGGGTGCGGCGTTGTTGTGCAATTTTACGATTGCTTCCGACATTTTTACAGGAGAGCCTGTTTCTTATGTATAGAGTTTGGTCTCGGTAAAAAGATGCGATAACATACGGACAGTTTTGTCAATCCGAACTGGGGAAATGAAAGGCAAGCTGCATGACCCTTCTCGAACTGTTCCAGCTGCTGAAGAAGCACCTTCAGCTGGTCATCACCCTTCCGGTGGTCTGCGCGATCGCCATGGGCATCGTGTCCTTCGTTGCGATGGACAACACCTATACCGCGACGACGAGCATGTACATTCTCGCCAAGACCGACGATAGCGGTCAGATGAGCTACAACGATCTCTCGGCGAGTCAGATGCTTTCCAACGATATCGCCACGCTGCTGGATAGCGATAGCGTTAAGAGCGGCGCAGCCAATGAACTGGGCCTCACCGATCTGGATGACTACAAGGTGTCTGTTTCCTCCGAGACCACCACGCGTGTCATTACGCTTTCGGTTACCGGCACCGATGCCAAGGAGACGGCTAAGGTCGCAAAGGCCATGGCCAGCTCGGTGAGTACGGTCGCTCAGAACGTCGGCGCTGCCCAGAGCATCAACGTTATCGACGAGGCTAAGATCCCCGAAGCCCCCAGCGGCCCCAAGCGCACGCTGTATATTGCCGTCGCGTTCCTCGCCGGTATCTTTATCGCAGTCGCCTATGTCGTTTTGGCAGACATGCTCAATACCCGCATCCGCGGTGCCGAAGAGGCAGAAGAGCTCCTGGGCATTCCCGTTGTTGGCCGAATTCCGGCTATGAAAGGTGGTAAATAGGCATGGCTAAGGCAAAGAACACCGACAAGCTCGTTGTACAGAATGCCGCCAAGACCCTTCTGGCCAACATCCGCTTTGCGAGCGTGGACGACCCCATCCGCACCATCACCGTTACCTCCTCGATTCCCAACGAGGGCAAGTCTACGGTTTCCATTAACCTTGCTCAGGCAATCGCCACGAGCGGCAAGTCCGTGCTTCTGGTCGAGGCCGATATGCGCCGCAGGTCCCTTTCCGATATGCTCGGCGTTCGTTCGCGCGGCGGACTCTATGCGGTCCTTTCCGAGCAGATCTCCATTGACCAGGCAATTGTCGAGACGGGTCAGAAGAACTTCTACTTCCTCGATGCCGAGCCGCATATTCCCAATCCTGCCGACATCATCGTCTCTCACCGCTTTGCCAAGCTGGTAAAGGCGCTGTCCGCCAAGTTCCAGTACGTCATCTTTGATGCTCCCCCGGTCGGCACCTTCATCGATGCTGCCGAGATTGCCAGCCTGACCGACGGCACGCTGTTCGTGGTGCGTGAGGATTTCACCAAGCGCGAGGAGGCGCTCAACGCCATCGGTCAGCTTAAAAAGTCCGAGAAGGTCAAGCTCATCGGTACCGTTATGAACTACTGCGAGACCGAGACCAGCGAGTACTACTACTCCTACTACACCAAGGACGGTAAGAAGGTGAAGAAGGGCTCCGACGATCAGGGGACTTCCAAAAAAGGGCATCTTCACCAACCGAGCAAACGTTTAGTTGATTAAGGCTGACCTATGCGTGACATTCATTGCCATATCTTGCCGGGTGTAGACGACGGCGCCGCCGATCTCGATGAGAGCTTGGCGATGCTCGAGGCTGCCAAGCGGGCTGGTGTAACCAGAATTGTTTGCACTCCTCACTGCCGTGATCCCTATTTTGATTACGACAAGATGTGGGATGCCTTTGAGCTGCTGCGCGATAACGCTGACGGTTTTCCGCTCCAGATGGGCTTCGAGGTCAACCATCGAAAGCTCGTTGAGCTTGGTATCGATGCCGCGGAGCACTTGCATTTCGATGGGACCAACGAGTTTCTGCTCGAGCTTTCGACGCATGCCGATGCGTATGCGTTTAGAGAGTACGAGAACACGATTTACGATTTGCAGTGCCGTGGCTACCAGGTGATCATCGCTCATCCTGAGCGCTATCGTGCGGTTCAAAAGGATGTAAGCGTGGCGGAGCGCCTGGTCGATATGGGCTGCAAGCTGCAGGCTTCGGCGGACTTTATTGCCGGCGGTCGCTTTGGTCGCGAGAAAAAGCCGGCACAGCGCCTGTTCGATCAGAACCTGTACAGCTTCATCGCGAGCGATGCCCATAACGTGGGTCATTACGATTGCCTGGCGAAGGCTCGCGCGAAGTTTAGCGTGCGCGGAGCTCATTTTCGCTAAAATCTGTCCCTAACGTTCGCATTGAATGAAAGGGCAGCCATGGATATCCAACTTAAGACGGGATGCTTTGATGACGCGGCGTTGGTGCGCCGCGCCATTTTTATGGACGAGCAGGGCTACGAGAATGAGTTCGACGCTATCGACGAGGATCCGAACTGCATTCATGTGACGCTCTATGTAGACGGCGAGCTTGCCGGTTGCTCGCGCGTGTTTCCCGAAGAGCTTGAGCGCGCGGCTGACGCAGAGGTTCCGGTGTCGCCGGCGTGCGATTTGGACGAAGGTGTCGCGGCGGGGGAGACCTACATTATGGGGCGCGTGGCCGTGCTGCCGAGCATGCGCCGTCGCGGTTTGGCGAGCAAGATTGTCGAGGCCAGTGATACGTGCGCGCGTGATGCCGGCGCCAAGCTCATTAAGCTGCATGCTCAGGAATACGTGCTGCCGCTCTATGCCAAGGCGGGCTACACGCAGATTGCCCCGGTGGACTACGAAGACGAGGGCCAGCCTCATGCCTGGATGGCCAAGCGCGTAGATGGCAGATAGGAACGTTCCTTTCCTGCCGGCAGTTTGGGACACTCCTTGGCAATTGGCGCATCAGAGCGCTCAGACATACAGTTTTTCGATTCCGTATGTATATATGCGCGTTAATGGGTTATAAAATCTAAGTCTGAACATAGCAGGTCTGCGATGCGGCTCGGGCGACCGAGCCGTTTTTGCGGACAGGGGTAGCGCGAAAGGACTGCACATGCGTCAATTTAAGACCGAGAGCAAAAAACTGCTCGACCTCATGATCAACTCCATCTACACCAATAAAGAAATCTTCCTGCGCGAGCTTATCTCTAACGCGAGCGACGCCGTCGACAAGCTCAACTTTAAGAGCCTGCAGGACCCGAGCGTCAAGATCGACCAGGGCGACCTGGCCATTCGCGTCTCCTTTGATAAAGACGCCCGCACCATTACCATCTCGGATAACGGCATTGGCATGACCGCCGAGGAGCTCGAGCGCAATCTGGGCACCATCGCCCATTCCGGCTCCGAGGAGTTTAAGACCGAGAACGCCGAGCAGCAGGGTTCGGATGTCGACATCATCGGCCAGTTTGGCGTGGGCTTCTACTCGGCTTTTATGGTCGCCAGCCATGTGAAGGTCGTCAGCCGCGCCTACGGCGCGGATGTCGCCCATGTGTGGGAATCCGACGGTCTTGAGGGCTACACCATCGAGGACGGCGAGCGTGCCGAGCACGGTACCGATGTCATCCTGACGCTGCGCGAGAACGAGAAGCTCGATGCCGACGGCGAGGCCGAGACCTACGATCGCTTCCTGACCGAGTGGGGCCTCAAGAGCCTAATTCAGCAGTACAGTAACTATGTGCGTTACCCGATCCAGATGATGGTGTCCAAGAGCCGCCAGAAGCCCAAGCCCGAGGATGCTGGCGATGACTACACGCCCGAGTACGAGGACTACCAGGAGCTCGAGACCGTCAACTCCATGACGCCGATCTGGAAAAAGCGCAGCTCCGATGTCGAGCAGAAGGACTACGACGAGTTCTACAAGTCCACGTTCCACGACTTTGACGATCCTGCGCGCACCATCAGCTTCCATGCCGAGGGCACGCTCGAGTATGACGCCCTGCTGTTTGTGCCGGGCCGCGCGCCGTTCGATCTGTACAGCAAGGATTATGAGAAGGGTCTGCAGCTGTACTCCAACGGCGTACTCATCATGGACAAATGCGCGGATCTGCTGCCCGATCATTTCAGCTTTGTACACGGCATGGTCGATACGGCAGATCTGTCGCTCAACATCTCCCGTGAGATGCTGCAGCACGACCGCCATTTGAAGGCCATCGCCAAGCGTGTGGAAAAGAAGATCACCGCTGACCTTGAGGATATGCGTGACAACGACCGCGAGGCCTACGAGAAGTTCTTTGAGAACTTTGGCCGCGGCCTTAAGTACGGCATCTACTCGAGCTATGGCATGAAGGCCGATGAGCTCGCCGACCTGTTGCTGTTCTGGTCTGCCAAGGAACAGAAGATGATTACCCTGGCCGAGTATGCCAAGGGCATGCCCGAGGATCAGAAGGCCATCTACTACGCCGCCGGCGATTCGCGCGAGCGCTTGGCCAAGATGCCCGTGGTAAAGGGCGTGCTCGACCGCGGCTATGACGTGCTGCTTCTGACGCAGGACGTGGATGAGTTTACCTTCCAGGCCATGCGTGAGTACGTTGCCGCCGATATGCCCAAGATCTACGAGGACGATGCTGCCCGCGAGGCTGCCGAGAAGGCTGTGGCCGACGGTGCCGAGCCCGAGGTCGAGGATCGTCATCTGGAGCTCAAGAACGTCGCGACCGGTGATCTTGACCTGGCGACCGAGGATGAGAAGAAGGAGGCCGAGGACGCCACCAAGGAGAACGAGGACCTCTTTAGCGCTATGAAGGAGGCACTCGGTGACAAGGTCGAGAAAGTTGCCGTCTCCGCGCGCCTGACCGATGCCCCCGCTTGCATTACCACCGAGGGTCCGCTTTCGCTTGAGATGGAGAAGGTACTCCAGAAGGGACCCGAGGGCGCGCCCGACGGCATGCCCAAGAGCCAGCGCGTGCTCGAGCTCAACGCCAAGCACCCGGTCTTTGACAAGCTTGTCGCTGCCCAGAAGGCAGGCGACGCCGACAAGATCAAGCAGTACTCTGGTCTGCTCTACGATCAGGCCCTGCTGGTCGAGGGTATCCTCCCCGAGGACCCCGTTGCCTTCGCGGCGGCTGTTTGCAACTTGATGTAGTTAGGTAGTTACGCGGTTTTACCAAACCGCGTAACGGCTCGACGCTGCCCTCAGTTCCGCCGTTCTAACGAACGGCGGACCAGTCGACGCTGCGCGGGCGCCAGAGCGACAACTTGTCATTCAAAGAGGACGGCATGACCAGAAGGTCTATGCCGCCCTCTTTTCATGCCAATTTGTTCGCTCTGGCGCCCGCTCGCTGTCCGTCCTCTGCCTGCGGCGTTACTTTGGTTCTGCCCCCTTTAAGTTGCGGTGGAATAGGGACTAAATGGGAGTCTCAGAGGCCAAAAGAGTCCCTATTCCACCGCAACTTCATGGGGGCGTGCGACAATGCCCATCGGAAAACGTTTGTCATCTGGGGGTCAATCTATGCTGTACGAGTTTTGTGCCGAGAACTTTGAGCGGGTGCCAGCGGCTATCGATGCCGGTGCAAGGCGTATCGAACTGTGCGACAACCTTGCCGTCGGTGGTACTACGCCCTCGGCTGGCGTTATCAGCGCTACGGTCAGCTATGCTCACGAGCATGACGCTCGAGTGATGTGCATGATTCGCCCGCGTGGCGGTGACTTTCATTACAACCAAGACGAGCTGCGCATGATGGAGATGGACCTGGGCCTTGCCGTGAGCGCCGGCGCCGACGGCTTGGTCTTTGGCTGCTGCAAGCCTTGTGCCGGCGGCTGGGCGCTCGACGAGCTTACGTTGGGCGCCCTCGTGATGGCCGCGGGCTGCGCGACCGAGGAGTGCAAGCGCGAGTCCCTTGACATCACCTTCCACATGGCGTTTGACCAGCTCTCGCCCGAGGCTCAGCTCGATGCCGTCGACACACTCGCCGACTGCGGCATCACGCGTATCCTGACGCATGGTGGTGCTGCCGGAACGCCGATCGAGGACAATCTGGAGCACCTATCGCGTCTTGTCGAGTATGCGGGCGACCGCCTGACCATCCTTCCCGGCGGCGGCATTTCCACGGCCAACCGCGATACCGTGGCGGCGGCATTGGGCGTCTCCGAGCTCCATGGCACCAAGATCGTGCCGCTGGAGGCGTAACCCGTGGCGCTGGTATTTGACGTTCAGGAGGCGAGCGGCAAGCCCGACGACAACCGGCGCCCTGGCACCGCGTGCCCCTTTTGCGATACCGAGGGACTCGCCAATATCATCCGGCGCGACGGCGACTGCATCTGGCTCGAGAATAAGTTCAAAACCCTGCGCGCCACCCGTCAAACCGTGCTGATCGAGTCAGCCGATCACGATGCCGACCTGGTGACCTATGAGCCAGATGAGCTCCACCATGTGATGAGGTTTGCTCTGGATTGCTGGCAGCAGATGATCGATTCGCAGCAGTATCGAAGCGTGCTCATGTACAAGAACAAGGGCCCGCTCTCGGGTGGCAGTCTGGTCCATCCGCATATGCAGATTGTGGGTCTGGAACAGGAGGACGGCTATGCGGCGCTGACCTCAGCCAACTTAGAAGGCATCAATGTCTGGCAACAGGGGAGAATCTCGATCAACATCTCAACCGAACCGATCATGGGGTTCTTTGAGATCAACGTTTCAGCCCCGCAGGGAATCGCCGCCAGCGATGACACGAGAGACCAAGCCGAGACGGATCTCTTTGCCGATGCGATTCAGGTGGCTCTGCGCTATATCCTAAACGAGCACCACGGTGGTCGCGCAGAGTCGTACAACTTGTTTTTCTATCACCTGGGCGGTCGGACCATTGCCAAGGCGCTGCCACGTTGGGTGGTATCGCCCTACTTCGTGGGCTATCGTCTGGCCCAGGTCAATGCCGAGACGACGCTCGATATCGACGCTGAGCGCCTGCGTGCGCATCTGGAAACGCTCGTATAGCAAGACTAACACCCGCGTAATGCGGACAGCCTAGCGTGTCATGGCGTCGTGGCCGGCCTCGACCCGCTTGCGCTGGGCGGCGCGCTCCTCGCCGGTTAGACGCTCAAAGAGATGTCCGATAAGCGAGGCGAGTACCTGCTGAAACAGCGTGCCGCACATGACGGGGAATACGACTTCGCCGGGAAAATACTGCGTGGCGATGACGGCACCCGAAGAGATATTGCGCATGCCGCAGGTAAAGCACATGGTGGTCGTCTCGCTATATGGCAGATGCAGCGCATGGGCGACCAGAAAACCGACGACAAAGCCGCTGATGGCGAAGACCAAAATAAAGAGGGCGACTTCCAGGCGCACCGCGTTCATGTGCAGCACGTACTCGCTCATGGCGGTGGAGTTGGAGGCGATAACGCCCATCATCATGAACTTGCAGGCGGGCGAGAGTGCGGGGGAGAGCTTCTCGTGTCCCCATCCACGCGTGAGCTCGTTGATCACGATGCCGAGCACGGCGGGGATGGCGATCATAAAGGCCATGTCTTGCATCATACTCGGTACATCGATCGAGACGGTGGTACCCAGCAAGAGCTTAAGCGTGAGCGGAATCGTCACAGGGGAGATAACCGAGGACGTCAGGATGATGGTGAGCGCGAGCGGGCCGTTGCCGCCGAACATGCTGATCCACATAAAAGCGGTGACTGCCACGGGCACACTGTATTCGAGTACGATGCCACAGACAAGGTTGGGGTTGGAGCCAAAGAAGAGTGACCCTATGGCATACGCCGCGATAGGAATAAGCACTGCCGAGACCAACAGTGCCAGAATCAGGTGCAGCGGACGGTGGAACACCTCGGCTACCTGGTGAAAGGTGTTGCTGAGCGCACCCTGAAACGTCATAAAGGCGAAGAGGGCGGGAACAATGGACTTGAGCACGCCGATCTGCTGGGGAAAGAGCACGCCGAGCGCCACGCAAATCGGAACGATGATTTGCATGTGCCCCGCGAGAAACTTGCCCAGTCCAACCCATTGCTTCATATGCTCTTGTGACTCCCTTTGCTCGTGAATCCGTTTTGACTGAATATGCTAGACGCTCGCATGCGTCCGTGCGTCAGAGACGCTCGATTATTTCGAGGCTATTACCGGCATCGTTTACCGAAACCGCGGCGTGCTGCGGCGATTTGCGTCCGCGCTGCACGGTATAATAAATCCGTTCAACAGATCTGCCTGCCGAAGCGGGCATACACAGAGGACTCATCGCTATGAACCGTGAGAGGTATCGCGGCGACCTGCCCCTATCGGGGGTGGGCGCCTATGTCATCGCTTAAGACGACGCATCGCTGGGCGGTCGCTCGGCAAAACCCCGAGCTCGAAAAGGAGCTTTCGGCTGGCCTGGGCATACCCGGGCTGGTGGCGCGCATTATGGTTGCGCACGGCATTACATCCATCGAGGAAGGCCAACTGTTTTTGACGCCTTCGCTCGATCGCGACTGGGCGGACCCGCTCGTTATTCCGGGCATGGCGGTCGTCGCCGACCGCGTTGAGCGCGCTATTCGCAGCCACGAGCGCATCGCCGTCTTTGGCGATTTTGACGTCGACGGCATAACGTCGACCTGTCTGTTGACCGAGGCGCTGCGGATGTTTGGCGCCAATGTCACACCGTTTATCCCGCATCGCTTTGATGAGGGCTACGGTCTTTCGCGCGCGGCACTCGACCGCGTTAACGAGCTCGCTCGCCCCCAGCTGATCGTGACCGTCGATAACGGCATTGCCGCCAAGGAAGAGGTTTCCTATCTGGAGAGCCTGGGGATCGATTTGGTGGTCACGGACCATCACGAGCCCTCCGACCAGGTGCCGCAGGGTGTACCCCTGACCGACCCCAAGCTCGAGGACGAGGGCCCCTCGCGCGAGCTTGCCGGTGCCGGTGTGGCGCTCAAGCTGGTGCAAGTCCTGGGTGAGCGCCTGGGCAAGCCGTCGTATTGGCGTTCGCTAATCGAGGTCGCGGCGCTGGGCACCGTGTCCGACATGATGCCGCTCACGCCCGAGAACCGCGCGCTGGTTGCCGAGGGCATCCAGCAGATGCGCGTAACCGCTCGCCCCGGCTATATCGCGCTTGCCGCGCTTGCCAAGGCGGACCTTTCGAGCATTACGGCGGATGGTCTGTCATTCTCGCTCATTCCCCGCTTAAACGCTGCCGGTCGTATGGCCGATCCCAAGCTGGCGCTCGACCTGCTGCTTGCCCGCAATCCCATCGAAGCAAGCGCGCTGGCGGCTGAGCTCGAGGAAATCAACCGCCAGCGCCGTGAGATCGAGGCGGAGCTCACGCGCGATGCCATGGCAAAGGTCGAGGAGACCTATGACGGCGGACGCGCGATTGTCGTGGGTGGCGAGGGCTGGCACGAGGGTGTCAAGGGCATCGTGGCAAGCCGTCTGACCAACCGCTATCACGTGCCGGCACTGCTGTTCTCGATCGAGGACGGTATCGCGCGCGGCTCTGGTCGCTCGGGGGGCAAAGTTAACCTGTTTGACGCCGTCGAGCGCTGTTCCGACCTGCTGATTCGTCGCGGCGGACATGCCGGTGCGGTGGGAGTGACCATCGAGGCATCCAAGCTCGATGAATTCCGTCGTCGCCTTTCCGCCGTGCTATCGGAGATTCCCGCCGAGGACTTTGAAGACATCGACGAGGTTGCCGCCACGGTCGACCTTTCCGAGCTGAATATCGAGACTATAGAGCAGATTTCCCGTCTTGAGCCGTTTGGCCAGGGCAACAAGGTGCCGCTGCTGGCCGCCGAGGGCGTGACGATGTGCGATCGCGCCGTGGTGGGCAAAACCGGCGAGCACATGCGCTTTGTGGCGACCGATGGCGCCGCGAGTGTGCCGGCCATTATGTTCCGCGTGCCGCAAATCGATAAGCTCATCAACTGCGACAGCGCCGTTGACTTGGTGTTCGAGGCCGTGGCCGAGCATTGGCAGGGACGTGTGAAGCCAAAGCTCATGATCAAGGATGTTTTGGTCCGCGATACCACGGCGCCCAGCGTCGACGATCCGGCATGTGAACTTCGCCGCGGCGTGCAACCGGCGGATTCTGGCCTGCGCCTGGAGTCGCGTAAACGCGAGACGCTCGCCCAGCTTTCTTATACCGAGCTCACGCGCTCGCTTATCCATAGCTTTATCGGCTCGAACCAGCCGCACCGCGCGCAGGTCGAGGCGCTCGATGCCCTGGCCGATCACCAAAGTGTTCTGGCCGTTATGGGAACGGGGCGCGGCAAGTCGCTCATCTTCCATGTGCACGCCGCGCGCGAGGCGGTCCTTCGAGGGCGTGCGAGCATCTTTGTCTATCCGCTGCGCGCGCTCGTTGCCGACCAGGCCTATCATCTTTCATCGACGATGGCTGCACTCGGGATTGGCGTGGGCGTGTTGACCGGCGAGACCGTGGAAGCAACGCGCGATGACGTGTTTGCCGGCCTGGCTTCGGGCCGCACCGGCATCGTACTCACGACGCCTGAGTTCCTGTCTATTCACCGCGACCGCTTTGCGCGCTCGGGGCGTATCGGATTTGTCGTTATTGACGAGGCGCACCATGCCGGTCTTGCCAAGGGCGGCGACCGAAGCGCATACCTCGACATGCCCGATATCCTCAAGGCCCTGGGCGATCCGGTCGTTATGGCGGCGACGGCCACCGCGACGGCTCCGGTCGTGGCGGAGCTTGCCCGCGTGCTGTCGATTGCCCGTACGGTGGTCGACGAGACCGTGCGCGAGAACTTGCGGCTCGAGGACGACCGCGATCTTGCGAGCCGCGAAAACCGCCTGGTGTCCATCGTCGCGACGGGGGAGAAGGCCGTCATCTACGTCAACTCGCGTGATCAGTCCGTGGCGCTTGCCAAGACGCTAC
>URFU01000036.1 GCA_900547125.1 uncultured Collinsella sp. | reverse complement strand
TGAGGACACAGGGGGAGTCGGTGCCCCAGATGATCTTGGCGGCGCCCAGGACGTCCTTCGCCATCGCGATGTACTCGAGCGCGGTGGGATACGGGTAGGCCTCGGGAGCGACGTTCCAGGGCAGCGCGGAGAGGTCGACCCAGACGTTATCGTGGGCGAGGTACGGAAGCGCACACTTGAGGACGTCGCCGTCCTCAAGGGACGGGGCGAGCAGGTGGCAGACGACAATGTGCAGGCCGGGGTACTTCTTGGCCAGGCGATATACGGCCTCGGGCTGGCAGCTGGACTGGTTGGGGCTGCCGATGTCGAGCACCAGAGTGGCGTCCTCGACCTGGGCGATCCTGTCGATGAGGACCGTCATCTCGGGGCCGTCGACCGCGAAATCGCGGTGGTAGCCGGAAAGGCCGCCGCCCACAGAGACCTCGAACTTGAAGACGTGGGCGTGCAGATCGTTGATGAAGTGCTCGAGGATCTGCTGGGCGCAGCGGCAGAAGGGGTCGAGCATGACCGCGGCTTTGAAGCGGTCAGGGTACTTCTCGGCGCATTCCATGGCGTACTCGTTCTGCAGGCCGTACAGGACGCCCTGCAGCAGGATGGCCTTCTCGACGTCGTTTTCGTCCATGACGTCCATGAAGGTCTCAACGAGGTACTCCTTGTCTCCCTTGCCCTCGGGGATGATACGGAACTCTTCGCCGGTGGCCCAGCGACAGTTGCCGTTGCCCAGGGGGCGCAGCTCTCCGGCCTTGCCCATGGAGCCGATGTGGTCAAAGACGTGGGCGTGTGCGTCGATCTTCTTCATTTTGTTCTCCTTACGTCAAACAATGTCTAATGGATATATGGTCAGTGACGGATACGCTTTGCTGCCAGGTGGGCACCACCTCCAGTCGAACCCGCAGGCGCGGGACATAGAGTGGCCTTGCAATCCGGACGCTAGGCGGACTGCTCCTCGGCCTCCATCTCCTCCTCGGTCACGTCGTCGATCGGGACGAAGAGCGTGAACAGGAAGGCGAGGCCAAAGGCGAGCGCCAGCGAGATGCAGAAGGGAACGAACGCGCGGCTCATGAAGACGGGCAGCGTGGTGAGCGCGGGCAAAGCGAAGGCGGTGCCCGCGCAACCGAACAGGCCTGCCACGGCGGAGCCAATGCCGCCGGCGACGCATGCGCAGACCATGGGCTTCTTGAGGCGCAGGTTCACGCCGTACATCGCGGGCTCGGTGATGCCCAGCAGCGTGGTGAGCGAGGCGGAGATCGCCTGGGAGCGGAACTTCTTGTTCTTGGTCTTGAGGGCGACGGCGAGCGCGGCACCGCCCTGGGCGAAGATCGCGCCACCGAACAGGGCCATGATGGTGTCGAAGCCGTAGACCGCGACGTTGTTCATGGCAATGGGGAACAGGGCCCAGTGCAGGCCGAGGATGACGAGGAACGGCTGGAACGCGCCGATTAGCGCGCCGGCGACGAGCGGCGAGAGGTTGTATACGGCCTCGTAGCCCTGCGCGAGCCAACCGCCCACGATGGTGCCGAGGGGGCCGAAGACGGCCAGGGTGAGCGGGACGATAACGATGATCGTGATAGGCGGCGTGAACAGGCCGCGGAAGGTCTCGGGGATGATCTTGTAGCAGGCCTTCTGGACCCAGCTCGCGCAGTAGATGGCAAGAAGGATGGGGATGACGGAGCTGGAGTACGTCGCCTTCGAGAGCTCGAGGCCAAACAGATAGACGGGCGCGTCCGCCGCCATGATGGTGGTGATGGACGGATACACCAGGATGCAGCCGAGAAGGACGGCGGTCACCGTGTCAACATCGAAGCGCTTTGACGAGGTGTAAGCAAGAAACACCGGGATGAAGTAGAACAGAGAGTCGGCCATCGCGTTGAGGATCGCATACGTGGTCGAGTCGTCGGTGACCATGCCCGAGACCTGCAGAAGCGTCAGGATGCCCTTGAGGATGCCGACGGAGACGAGCAGGTTGATGATCGGGAGGAAGAACGAAGACAGCAGGTCGATGACCGCGTTGACGCCGCGTTGGAACGCGTTGGGCGTCTTTTCTGGGGCTTGCGTGGTTGTCACGGTTTCTCTCCTTTCTGAAGCGTCCTGTCAGACGCTGGCCTACATATAGTTGCAGATGTGCGGAAGGGCGGTCTCGGTATAGCCAAGGGCCTCGGCGCAGACCTTGCGGCCGTTGCAGACGGCGATGATGTCGTCGAGCATCCTGTCGCGCATCTCCTCCATGGACTCGGGGCCGTAGATCGTCGGGCTCGCGTCGAGGTCGGTGTTGTCCCTCATGGCCTCGTAGGTGCGCTTGTTGGCAGTCAGGCGATACACGGGCGCGATGGCGTTTCCGGTGGGGGTGCCAAGACCGGTCGAGAAGACCACGAGCTGGCAGCCGCCGGCGATGATGCCGCCCACGCTGGAGGGGTCGTTGCCGGGGGTGTCCATCACGACGAGGCCCTCGTGCGGATTGAGCTGCGCCGCGTACGGATAGACGGCGTTGAGGGGGCTGTGGCCTCCCTTGTGCACGCAGCCGAGAGACTTCTCCTCGAGGGTCGTGAGTCCGCCAGCCATATTTCCAGGGCTGGGGTTGCCCTCTCGCATCTCGGCGCCAAACATCTGGACGTACTTCTCGTAGTCGTAAACGATCTTGAGGATGTCGTCCGAAACCTGCTTGTCCTTCGCGCGGCGGGCGAGGATGTGCTCGGCGCCAAAGAGCTCGGGCGTCTCGCACAGCACGGAGGTGGCACCATGGTTGACGAGCCAGTCGGAGACCTCGCCGATCAGCGGATTGGAGCCAAGGCCGCTCGAGGGGTCGGAGCCGCCGCAGTTGGTGCCGAAGATGAGCTCGGAGATGTCAGTGGGCTCGCGGACGCACCGGTCCGCCTCGGCGACCATCTTGCGGGCAAGGCGCGTACCCTCCTCGATCGCCCTGATGGAGCCGCCGACCTTTTGGATGACCAGGGTCTCGACGGGCTTGTTGGTGCGCTCGCGAATCGCGTCGACTACGATGTCGTTCTGGCAGCCCTCGCAGCCCAGGGAGACGCAAACGACACCATAGATGTTCGGGTTCGCAGCGTAGCCTGCCAAGGCAGCAATAGTCACCTTCTGGTCGCAGTCGACCTGCGAGCAGCCGTTCTGGTTGTGGAAGGAGACGCAGCCCTCAACCGCGTTCGCGATCCTCTCCGTGGTGTCGGAGGCACAGATGCTCGTGGGAAGGATCAGGACGTGGTTGCGGATGCCGACACGACCGTCCGGGCGACGGTAGCCCATGAAGGTGCGCGTGCCCTCCGCGGACGAGGAGGTCTTGGAGGCGACGGAGTAGGTGTCGGTGACGACGGAGTCCTTCAGGTCGTCGGAGCTGGCGCAGTTGTGCGTATGAACATGCTGCCCGCGCTTGATGTCCGTGGTGGCCACACCGATGAACTCGCCATACTTGACGACCTTCTCACCCTTGGGGATGTCCACGAGGGCGATCTTGTGGAACAACGGGATGTCGTCGGTCGCGGTAACGCTCGCCAGCGTGCCGTCCGGCATGGGATAGCGGGTCTCGGCGCCCGCCTCCAGTTGGTAGGTAGCGACGGCGACGTTGTCCCTCTGATCGATGACAACGGCGTTTTGGCCTTGGCTTACAGCGTCTGACATGTTTCCTCCCTATGTCCATTTGAATAACGTTCGTATTTACGAACGTTATTCGTTATACGGAACAATATATATGAAATGCTGAAGATCTCACACGGTCCCGCCGCGAATGGTTTTGGTTGGCCGGTGAACGGTTGCTTGAAGGGGCATGCCGCTATACTTACGGGGAAAGTTTGGGCGTTAATGAACAAGGAGAGTTGCCATGTCCTCGCGATATAATCCTGCTGGCCACCGCTCTACCTTGCGGGTTCTATCAATCTTTGAGGCCCTTTCGGCTACAAAGAGCGGACTTACCATGGCGGAGATATGCCGCATTGTCGGCGCTCCAAAAAGCAGTCTCTTCTCGATTTTGCACACCATGGCCGATTCAGATTACGTTAGTTATGACGAGACTACCGGTAGGTATTCGATTGGGCTTAAGACGTATCTGCTGGGCAAGGCATTCGATCGTGAGAGTGGGGGATTGTCCTCTTTTGAGACAGCCATGCGACAGGTTGTCGCATCGTGCGGAGAGACCTGTCAGCTCGGTGTGCTCGACCACGGTCGTGTCCTCTATATTTCGCGCGTTGATTCCCCCCAGCACATCCGTCTTTCATCGGAAATCGGTAAGACCCTTCCTGCGCACTGCACGGCGATTGGAAAGGCGATTCTATCTCGATGGGATGAGGAGGCGGTTCGCTCGCTGCTTCCTTTCCCATTCGAAAAAACGACTGAGCATGCGGTAAAACACATAGATGACCTGATGCGGCAGCTCGAGGAGGTCCGAAGGTGTGGTTTTGCATACGATCATCAGGAGATGGCAGAAGGGGTTGAGTGCATCGCCGTTCCCATAGAAAAAGGTGGGCGTCTCTATGGTTTAAGCGTTTCGGTCCCTGCGTATCGTTTTGATACTGAGGTGCAAAACGGGGTAGAACACGCGCTTTCTGATGCAAGGGACCAGTTGGAGCGCGTTTCGTAGACTTTTGTGCCGCAGTGTGCGGTGCGCGATTGCATAGTGATAACACGCCGCATTCATATTGCCCCCTTGAAATGCTCGGTATATACTATCCAAGCATTTAATTTATCCCAATGCGCAATTGCGGGCATCGCCAAGTGGTAAGGCATCAGCTTCCCAAGCTGACACTCGCGGGTTCGAGTCCCGTTGCCCGCTCCAAAAAAAGTAAAAGCACGACACCGTTCCGGTGCCGTGCTTTTTTCAATAAGGTGCCGGGACTCGAACCCGCCAGGGTGCGAACGTTAAATAAACGCGAAGCGTTTATAGCGAGCAGGCAAGGTCGCCGATAGGCGACCGCAGCCGGTGCGTATTTGCGAAGCAAATACGCAGACGTCCCGTTGCCCGCTCCATCGAGCATGGGAGATATGGGGACGGCAAATTCAACAAAGTATTCCCCCTCGTCTCCGTGAATCCGAGTAGATCGCCTGCAGCCGGTGCGGATTCGCGAAGCAAATACGCGGACGTCCCCATGGCCGCTCCTGTTTCAAAATGTTAGGTTAATGCCTACTGCCCATACTCGCACCCGCGCACGGTACAATGGTTGGGTTACGACCAACGTGCCAATAACCAAAAAGGAGCCGCTATGATCGATCGCTATACCCGCCCGGAGATGGGACACATCTTCTCCCTCGAGAACAAGTACGCCATTTGGCAGGAGATTGAGGTCCTGGCCTGCGAGGCTCAGGCGGAGCTCGGCAAGATCGGTATTTCCAAAGAAGAGGCCCAGTGGATTCGCGACCACGCCAACTTTGAGAAGGCGAAGGTTGACGAGATCGAGGAGGTCACGCGTCACGATGTCATCGCCTTCCTGACCAACATGAAGGAATATATCGACGCCGATGTTCCCGAGGGCGAGCCCAAGCCTAGCCGCTGGGTTCACTATGGTATGACCAGCTCTGACCTGGGTGATACGGCTCTGTGCTATCAGCTTACTCAGGCGTGTGACCTGATTATCGAGGATGTTAAGAAGCTCGGCGTGATCTGCAAGCGTCGTGCCTTCGAGGAGCGCAATACGCTCTGCGCCGGCCGCACCCATGGCATCCATGCCGAGCCGATGACCTTCGGTATGAAGTTTGGCTCTTGGGCATGGGAGCTCAAGCGCGATCTCGATCGTCTTGAGGATGCTCGCAAGAACGTTGCCTTCGGTGCCATCTCCGGTGCCGTCGGCACCTACAGCTCCATCGAGCCGTTCGTCGAGGAGTACGTCTGCGAGCACCTGGGCCTGGTCCACGATCCGCTGTCCACGCAGGTCATCAGCCGCGATCACCACGCCTACCTTGCCGGCGTGCTTGCCACTACAGCGGCCACCTGCGAGCGTATCGCGACCGAGGTCCGCAACCTGCAGAAGACCGATACGCTCGAGGCCGAGGAGCCGTTCCGCAAGGGTCAAAAGGGCAGCTCCGCCATGCCGCACAAGCGCAACCCGATCACCATGGAGAAGGTCTGCGGCCTGTCGCGCGTCGTGAAGTCCAACGCCCAGGTCGCCTTCGACAACGTCGCCCTGTGGCACGAGCGCGATATTTCGCACTCCTCTGCCGAGCGTGTCGCCCAGGCCGATAGTTTCATCGCGCTCGACCACATGTTCCAGTGCCTCATCCGCGTTATCGACGGCCTGCAGCTGTATCCCGCTCGCATGATGGCCAACCTCAACAAGACCCGCGGCCTCATCTTCTCTTCCAAGGTGCTGCTGGCCCTCGTTGATACGGGTATCACCCGCGAGGACGCCTACGCTATCGTGCAGGAAAATGCCATGGCCACCTGGCACGAGGTGCAGGATTGTGTCTCCGGTCCCACCTTTAAGGAGCGTCTCGAGGCCGATCCGCGCTGCACCGTCAGCCAGGAGAAGCTCGACGAGATCTTCGATCCGTGGGACTTCCTCACCCGTATCGACACGGTCTTCGATCGCCTGGAGCAGTTGAGCTTCGAGTAGGGTTAACCTAATTCGACCGCTTGCGGATGCATTTCAACCTTTGGCGCCTTGCCCATCTTGGGTGAGGCGCATTTTTATCGCCGCATCAGCCCCGGGTATACAATGAAATCCGGCTGCTGTTTCGATGAAGGGAGGCTTGTGCCCGGACGTATCAAGCGAGCCGCCACCGTCTCGTTTGCGCTCATGCTCCTTGTTGCCGCCTGTGCGGGCGCCCTGACGTATACCGTTCGAAGCAGTTCTTCCTCCTCGAATGAAGCCGACAAAGATCTCCCGGTACTCAAAATCGGCGTTACGGATAACGACCCCTATGTGTATATCGATACCACGGGCGATTACGCCGGAATCGATATCGACATCGCCCGCGAGGCCTGCAAGCGCGCGGGGATCAAGCCACAGTTTGTCGATATTGACTGGAACGATCGCGACCGGCTGCTCAAAAACGGTGATATCGATTGCCTGTGGTGTGATTATTCTCCCCGTTATCGCGAGGATAAGTATTACTGGACCGAGCCGTATCTAACCGTGACGGTCTCGGTTGCCGCCAAGAAAACGAGTGGCATCAATTCCTTGGCGCATCTCGATGGAAGCAAGACCATCGCGGTGATTGCGGGTTCGGTGAGCGAACGCCGATTGCTCGCAGGGGATCTGGAAATTTCGCCGGACGTGCAAATCAAATCGTATGGTTCTGCCGAGCTCTGCAAAGCCGCCCTCGCCAAAGGGTATGTCGACTGTTGGATGGCGGACGTTCAGCCGCTTGACCGACTTGTCGCCCAGTATCCCGGCCTTTACCGCGTGTTCGCCGACAACATTATGACGGTCGATCTGGGCGTCGCGTTTGATGACAGCTATGAAGGACCGATCGTAAAGGATCTCAATACTGCATTGTTTGCCATGGATCGAGATGGCACGATTGACCGTATTGTGGGCAATTACAAGACAGGAGCGACGACGGGCGGGCAAGGAGCAAATCCATGACAAATGATGAGCACCGCTTGCGTCGAAAGACTCTGACCGTCATAGCTGTCGGCGTTATTGTCAGCGCTGTCTTGTTAGGCCTGTTGTATACGGTTGGAACCCATCGCTGCCTCGAAAAAACGCTTGGGTTTGGCCAAGAAACCATGGTGTTTTTGGAAAACGCTTGCGAAAAATATGACCGCTACGAACAGGGGAGAAAAGCCGAGGAGACGCACGATTTGCTCGCCGCGGTCGAATCGTTTGCGACGTTCCTGTCCTCTGATCGCGTTGGGGTTAACAACGACCTTATCGAGCAATTTGTCCATGCCGAGAACCTTTCGGGGTTGATGGTCATGGACTCCGATGGTCATATGGCTGCCCACTACGACATCGATGGTCGCGATCCGCTCATGTTGTGGCGAGAGGAGCTGGCCTGTTCGCCGGTCGCATCGATGTATCAAGGTTCCAAAGTGACCTAGTCAACTGTCGTCGAGCGCCGTGGTGTTGTTTTTGCCGTCTGTGCTGTTCCGTATGGCGACGGCGTTGCCCTGGCATACCGCTCATTTGTTCCCGATACGGCGGACGACTATTCATATGCCATAGCCGACGTGCTTTCGAACAGCACCTTCCACCAGGGTCCCACGGTGCTTGTTATGGAGGATGCGGAGATTGTCTCATCCAACAGTGCCGATGCTGACATGTCGCTCGCCCGACTCCTCACCAGCGCAGGGGTTGAGTGGAAAGACGACGGCCTGACGCCCATCGAATATCGAGGAGACATATGGTACGCCGTGCGTGCGGCATATAAGGACTACCGCCTGTTTGCGCTATATCCCAAACCTGAGGTCATGTCTGACAGGATTTCATTTGTCGCGGTCGGCGTTTTGGTGTGCCTTGCGTTTTGGGTCGTGGTGCTGTTGGCTCGGAATATCGTTGACCACCGCAATTTGGTCGAAAAAGATAAACAGCTCGGCATTATCAATGCCATAAGCGCCATCTACGATTCGACCTTCCTCTTGCATCTCGACACCCTCGAGATTGAGGGAATCAATATGTCGCCGGCGATAGCGAAGATATTTTCCGAGCACAACGAGGCATATGACTTTATGGACACGGTCTGCCGGGATATCGTGAGCCCCGAAAGCCGCGAAGCGGTTGTGGGACTCGTAGATATAAGTACGCTTCAGGATCGTATGGAGGGCGTACCGTACTTGGCTGCCGAGGTGCGAGATTGTCGAGGCGCTTGGTACTCGCTACAGGTTGTCCCCCAGCATCGCGATGAGCAAGGCCGGCTGGAGTCGGTCGTCGTGGCGACGCACAACATATCGATGGTCAAGCATGCCGAGGAGCTGTCATACCAAGATAAACTGACGGGGCTTCGTAACCGCAACTATCTAGAATCGCGTGGAGATAGCCTGGTAAACGAGGACTTGCCCGTGAGCGTGATTATGCTGGACTGCAATTATCTCAAGCGGACCAACGACATCTATGGTCACGATATGGGGGATGAACTGCTGCGACGGACGGCGTCCGTGCTGCGGCGGGTGGCTGGTGCGGATTACCTGCCGATGCGCGTTGGCGGCGACGAGTTTTTGCTGGTTTGTCCCCATACTGACAACGAGTCTGCACTCGGGCTGGAACAGGATCTTTGTCTCGGTCTTGCCGCGGTAAGCGATGAGGCCCTGACGGTCAGCGCATCGATTGGCGTGGCGACCGTCGAGACGGCTGGAAATACGCTGGCCGATGTATATCGTGTCGCCGACCACAATATGTATCGGGAGAAGCGCATGGTCCACGCACAGGGTGCGGACTGCTAATCTTGCCCCCACCAGTCCATGCATCGTAGGATGTTGAATCGGTGCTTGCGATAATAAGTCGGCCCAGGCGGGGATAATAGACGTCTGAAATTTCTTTCTGAGAGGGGATCTCAATGATTAGTTTTGACTACAAGCCTCAGGGTGTATGTTCTCGCAATATCCACCTTGACCTTTCCGATGACGGCAACAAGGTGGTGGGCGTTGAGTTTACCGGCGGCTGCGACGGCAATCTCAAGGCTATCTCCAAGCTGGTCGAGGGTGCTCCTGCCGATCGCGTAATCGAGGTTCTCGCCGGTAATACCTGCGGTATGAAAAAGACCTCCTGCGCCGACCAGCTTACCCGCGCTATCGAGGCCGCTCGCGCCGAGATCGCCTAATGGGTATCGCCGACCACATCAAGAACGGAATATCGCGCCGCGGCTTTGTGCTCGGTGGAGCTGCCGCGGGCGCTGCCACGGTACTTGCCGGATGCTCGAAAAAAACGGGCACCAGCGACGATGCCGCCGGCGAGCCGCAGGTTATCAAAGATGACTCAAAAATCGTCTCGATTACGGATGAGTACGAGGCTGTCGAAATCGACCTCGAGCCTGCAGCTTCATGGACATTGCCTTTGGGTACGCTGCTGTATTACTGCGACGGTGATTACGCCGCGGCGATGATGGCACCCGCATCGGCGCGGCATGCCAATACGCTCGGTGTGCTCAACCTGGGCGACGGCTCACTCACGACGCTCGTCGAGGATCCCGTGGAAGGTGCAGGGTATTCGTTTTACGATGTCCGCGCCGGCGATGGCGTATTTGCTTGGGTCGAAATGAACTTTGCAAACGCATCGTGGAAGCTCTATGCGCAAAATACGGCAGGTGCGTCGCTTGTCGGCGATGCGGTCGAGCTCGACCGAGGCGGCAAGGACTACGATCCGCCGCTGTTTACGGCGTTCGGATCGTCCGTCATTTGGTACAAGATGCCTTCGACGGGCGGCAATAAGACGAGCCACGACTCGTATTGCTACCGCCGCTCGCTCGACGAGGCAAAGGCCGAGACCATTTGGAAGTCAACGGGCCGCTTTGCATCCGCCCCGCGTGTGAGTGACGGCATCTTGACCATCTCCCCGCGCGTGCGCAACGACGAGGGCGTCTACTACGGCATGACGGCGATCGACCTGACGGACGGCAACAATACCAAGAGAGCTCAGCTGGTCCTTCCTTCATCGGTGTCACCCTTCGAGGCCGTATATATGGGTGACACGTTTGTGTTCTCCATCGAGGCCACCTATAGCGGCGTGGGGGGACTTGGCAACATGGGCACCTATATCGGTAAGGAGAATGGGACGTTCCTATTCCTGTCGCGCGAGCCGCTTGCGTGTGCTGCCGGCAGGAAGGGCAAATATCTGGTTAAGGTTCAGGCATCCCATTTTCTGATCGATACCTCCGCCAAAACCTATGGCTCGCTGCTGTCACCCGACCGCGCTCTCGAATATGGCGATTATCCAGCTACGGCGGGTAAATCGAATACGTTTTTAACCTATGCCACGGTGCGTAATAGCCAAGGAATTCCCGAGACGGTTACCGCCCGCCTGTTCTCTCTTTAGCGCCGAGGGGTTAAAAAGGCGTCAACGGGGGAATAAGCGCGTTGTAATTGTGAGTGCCGCCCGCCGAGCCGCCGCACTGTAGCGGTGCTCGGTGGGCATAGGTGCGTTAAAATGGGCTTGTTCTTAGCTAATTGAGACAGGGGGGCCGTGTTATGGCTTCAGATGCAAAAAAGATTCTGCTGGTCGAGGACGAGAAGGCAATCCGTGACGCTGTCGCTGCCTATCTCGAGCGCGAGGGCTACTGGGTTGTTGGCGTCGGCGACGGCCAGTCTGCGATCGAGGAGTTCGAGAAGCACCAGTTCGACCTGGTTGTGCTCGACCTTATGCTCCCCAAGATTCCCGGCGAGCGCGTTTGCCGCACTATTCGCGATACCTCGGATGTGCCCATTATCATGCTTACCGCCAAGGGCGAGATCGAGGATCGCATCATCGGCCTCGAGCTTGGTGCCGACGACTACCTGATCAAGCCGTTCTCGCCTCGCGAGCTCGTCGCCCGCGTCCGTGCCCTGTTCCGCCGTGCTCACCAGGCCGATGAGCCCGCCGTTGAGGTGCTCGACTTTGGCGATCTGGTCATCGATATCTCGGGCCACAAGATTTTGGTCGAGGACAAGGAAGTGGACCTGACTGCTTCCGAGTTTAAGCTGCTCACCACGCTTGCTCGCCATCCCGGTCGCGTCTATAACCGCATGGAGCTGGTCGAGAAGGTGCTCGGCTACGACTTTGAGGGCTATGAGCGCACCATCGACAGCCATGTGAAGAACCTTCGCGCCAAGCTGGGCGATGACCCCAAGAAGCCTAAGTGGCTCTACACCGTTCACGGCGTCGGCTATCGCTTTGAGGCTCCGGCCAAGACCGATAAGTCGGACGAGAAATAGGGAAATCACATATGATACCTGCGCGCTTTGAAATCGGACAAAAGCACAAGCAGGAGAACGAGGCGGGTTCCAAGGCGAGTTGGAACACGCCTCGTTCCGATTCACGGCCAGCGATGAGCTATCCCTCGCGCATGGCATTGGCTTTTGCCCTGACATCGCTCATGACGGTATTGGTGCTGGTGGGCGTTGTCTCCGTTGTGTGGGGCACCGTCTTTTCGGATTACACGCGCTCTAATATCGTCGAGATCGCCAATTCTGCTGCCGAAAAGCTTGCGACGTCGTATGAGGAAAACGGCAATTGGACTGCGGGCGAGCTGCGCACGGTCGCGACATCGAGTTTGGTGTCCGACGACCTGAGTATGCAGGTCGTCAGCAAGAAAGGCGTTGTCGTCTATGACGACTCATGGCCTTCGGCAAGTGCGACCGCCGATGTGCGCGAGAGTGAATCACCGTCGAGCAGCTCGAGCGGTAAAAAGGCCTCGCATAGCCCGGTCTCGTCGGCGCCCACCGACTCCGATAGCGTTGCCAACGTCGAAATCATAACGTCTTCTGGCGAGCATGTCGGACAGGTAAAGCTATGGGCCATCGGCTCCGATGCTCTGCTCACCAAGGCGGATTCTGCGTTTAGGGAGAAGACCTTTAACGCCATGGCCCTTGCCGCGGTTGTTGCGGTCTGCATCTCGGTTGCTATCGGATCGCTCGTGTCTCGCATGCTCACCAAGCCGATTCATCGTATTACGAGCACGGCCAAGCAAATTCGCGACGGCGATTTGTCCGCTCGTACCGGTTTGCGCGGCGACGATGAAATCGATCAGCTGGGTGAGACCTTTGACGAGATGGCCACCTCGCTCGAGAAAGATATGAAGCACGAAAAGCGCCTGACCTCGGATGTCGCACACGAGCTTCGCACGCCGCTCATGGCCATGCTTGCAACGGTCGAGGCCATGCAGGACGGCGTGTATCCCACCGACGATGAGCATCTGGAGACGGTCGCTTCCGAGACGCGCCGCCTGGCTCGTTTGGTGCAGCAGATGCTCGACCTATCGCGTATGGAAAACAGCACGGCGCCGCTCAATCTCGAACCGGTGGACATGGTTCCCTTTGTGCGGTCTATCGTCAACGCTCAGGAGCGCCTATTTGTTGACCGCGATCTGCGCTTGCGCTTTGCTGATGAGACCCAAGGTCACGACGATGTCGTCGAGGCCGATCCCGACATGATCACGCAGTGCGTCATCAACCTCATGAGCAACGCCATGCGCTACACCCCCGAGGGTGGTTGGGTCGTGGTGTCGGTGCTCAGTGACCGCAAGCATGTCAGTATTGCCGTTTCGGATACCGGTATCGGTATTGCCAAGGACGACCTGTCGCGCATCTTCGGGCGATTCTGGCGCGCAGATGCCAGCCGCGCCCGCGAAGCCGGCGGCCTGGGCGTTGGCCTCGCCGTGACCAAGCAAATCGTCGAGCGTCACCATGGCTACATATCCGTGGAGTCGGAGCTTGGAAAGGGTACGACTTTTACGATTCATCTGCCTCGCGAGCACACGGCGGACGCGGCATCTACTACAATGGAGCACTAGCTTTTCGCTATTCGGTGAAGGAGGGGTTTCGTCCCTGCCGCTCCGAGTTTGCGAAAACGTGCGGGAAAGAACCCGCATTACTGTCGTATTTAGGTAAGGAGTGACTCACGTGACAACGATGGAGCGTCGTCCGGATTCCCGTGGCAAGGTTCGTGATATCTACGATGCCGGCGAAAACCTGCTGATGGTCGCCACCGACCGCATTTCTGCGTTCGACTTCATTCTTCCCGACGAGATTCCGTTTAAGGGAGAAGTGCTCAACCGCATCTCGGCATTCTGGTTCGATAAGTTTGCCGACATCGTCCCCAACCATCTCGTTTCCATCGACCCGGCGGATTTCCCCGAGGAGTTTGCCGAGTATCGTGACTATCTCGCAGGCCGTGCCATGCTGGTCAAGAAGGCCCAGACGATTCCCATCGAGTGCATCGTCCGCGGCTATCTGACCGGTTCGGGCAAGAAGACCTACGACGAGAACGGCACCGTCTGCGGCATCCAACTGCCTGAGGGTCTGACCGAGGCTTCCAAGCTTCCCGAGCCGCTGTTCACGCCGTCCACGAAGGCCGAGATCGGTGACCACGACGAGAACATCTCGTTCGAGCGTTGCTGCGAAATCGTGGGTGAGGACATCGCCACGCAGATCCGCGACCTGTCCCTCAAGATTTACAAGGCCGCTGCCGAGTATGCCGCGACTCGAGGCATCATCATCGCCGACACCAAGTTCGAGTTCGGTGTTATCGATGGCAAGGTTACGCTGATCGACGAGTGCCTCACGCCCGACTCCAGCCGTTTCTGGCCCGCCGCCAGCTACGAGGAGGGCAAGATTCAGCCCAGCTACGACAAACAATTCGTCCGCAATTGGCTCAAAGCCAACTGGGATATGACGGGGGAGACCCCGCACCTGCCCGCCGAGGTCATCGATGGCACGTCCGAGCGCTATCGCGAGGCCTTCCAGATCATCACGGGCTCCCAGTTCACAAGCATGAAGGAGAACGCATAAGTGAGTACCCGTAGCGCCACGAACAAGCGCACGCAATCCCACGAAGTTACCGGGGTTGCGCGCAAGTCCGCCGCATCTGCTAAACCCGCCCGCCAAGCAGCGAGCTCCGTTCGCGTCGTGCCGGCTTCGTCTAAAGCTCGCCGCAAAGAGCTAGAGAAGGGTGAAAACCTGGAAGGCCTTTCCAAGGAGGAGAAGCGCGCCCGCAAGGCCAAGCAGCGTGCTCGCGAGGATCGTATCTATACGGTGTCGAATATTCTTCTCAAGCAGGATGAGGACTACACCAAGCGCCGTCGTATCTGGTGGGCCGTGCTCGCCATCGGCATGGTGCTCGTCGTGGCAATTTGGGCTTCGCTCTACTTCGCTCCCGGCGGCACGGTGTCCAGTCCTGTTCAGATGGTCGGCATCGTTTTGTCCTATGTCATCATCCTGGGTGACTTTATCTACGACTTCGTGCGCATCCGTCCCTTGCGCAACATGTACCGCGCGCAGGCCGAGGGCATGTCCGAGAACAAGCTCAACGCTCTTATCGAGCGCGCAGCTGCCGAGGAGGACAAGAAGGCCTCTAAGAAGAAGTAGCGTTACAACCTATAGATATCGCTAAGATATAAGGCGCGTCGTTTTTTGCGGCGCGCCTTTTTACTGTCCTACAGATAGATGGAGTGGCACATGATTCGAGCTGCCCTAACGGTCGAGGAAGCTCTTGAGGGCATGAAGACCATTGAGCCCAAGATTAAAAATTATGCGCGTCTCGTTGTCCGCAAGGGTGTAAACGTTAAGCCCGGCCAGGAGGTCGTCGTTCAGTCTCCCGTCGAGTGCGCATCATTTGCGCGCGTGGTGGTTGCGGAGGCTTATGACGCCGGTGCCGGTCACGTGACGGTCATCTGGGCCGATGACGCCGTGACGAGGCTTGCGTACGAGCATGTCGAGAAAAGCTATTTTGAGCAGACGCCCGAGTGGAAGCGCATACAGCTGGATTCTCTGGCCCAGGACGGTGCCTGCTTTATCTTTATCGAGGGTGCTGACCCCGCCGCTCTCAAGGGCATCGATCCTGCCAAGCCCGCTGCCGCTTCCAAGGCGAGGAACACGCAGTGCAAGATTTTCCGCCGCGGACTGGATTACAACATCAACCCGTGGTGCATTGCCGGAGCGCCGGTTGTTGCCTGGGCGCGCGAGGTGTTCTCGGGTGATCCGGATGAGGTTGCAATCTACAAGCTGTGGAATGCGATTCTGCATACCGCCCGTGCTGACGGCCAAGATCCGGAGAGTGACTGGGAGCTTCACGATGCGGCGTTTGAAAAGAACCTGCGCTTTCTGAACGAAAATCGTTTCGACTGCCTGCGCTATACCGCTTCGAATGGAACCGACCTGGTAATTGGTATGACGAAGGGGCATGAGTGGGCCGGCGGTAAGGGCGAGACCCCCGACGGTCATCCCTTCTTCCCCAACATCCCCACCGAGGAGGTCTTCACCTCGCCCGATCGTATGCGTGCTGACGGAATCGTCTATTCCGCAATGCCGCTTATCCATCACGGTAACAAGGTCGACGATTTTTGGATCAAGTTCGAGAACGGTCGTGTGGTGGATTACGACGCCCGTGTGGGAAAGGCGACACTCGCAAGTATCATCGATACTGACGAGGGCGCTGCTCACCTGGGAGAGGTCGCGCTCATTTCCAAGAACACGCCGATCCGCGAAAGTGGTGTTCTGTTCTACGATACGCTCTATGACGAGAATGCCAGCTGCCATCTTGCACTGGGAGTCGGCTTCCCCGAGTGCATTGAGGGTGGATATGATATGTCCAAAGAGGAGCTCATTGAGCATGGCGTCAACGTTTCGAGCACGCACGTCGACTTTATGATCGGTACGGACGACATCGATATTGTGGGCATTACGCCCGATGGACGCGAAGTTGTGATTTTCCAGAACGGCCAATGGAGTTGGGAATAGTCCCAGACCGTGGTACAATGCCACCCGCGGGCCGTTAGCTCAGCTGGCAGAGCAGGGGACTTTTAATCCCAAGGTCCAGGGTTCGAACCCCTGACGGCCCACCCAAAGATTGTTGAGGCGGTCAACTTCGGTTGGCCGTCTTTTTTTGTCGCCCCTTCATGGGTTCGAACCCGAAAGGGCGCGGAGCTGAGGAAACGCGCGAGCGTTTGCCAGCGCAGCGCGCAAGGCGCGAAAGCGCCGCAGCGGCCGCCTGCGGAGCAGGCTGAACCCCTAACGACCCACCATAGAATAGAGAAGCGACTGGTGGATGCCGGCCGCTTTTTTTGTTGCCGCGGCACGGGTTCGAAACAGATCTTCTCTATATATAAGGACGCCTGGCGGCCAAAACCAGCCTTTTACCGATAGGAAACAAAAACCTGATGCCTTTAGAGTAAAGTAGCCCACCAGAGATGACCGATGCCTCAACACCTATAAACCAGCTGGTCATCGCCAATACCAGAAGCCGATGTTTCAGACATGACTTCAGTGGAACAACTGAAGGATCGATTCATTTGTGAACAAAATATGGAGTGCCAGATTCCCGCCCCCGGGGCCCCTCCGGTCTGGCAATATATCTCCTTGCCGCGCGGCCCGGTCGAACCGGATGGACCGCACAGCGTGCACCTTGAGAACCGGATACTGCGAGGATGGACACACCAGTTGTGTCGCATCCGGGCAGACATCGAACCATTTGAAATGGTCTAACTTGGATTTGTTTTTCGCAAGGCCGCCGAGAGGC
>URFU01000035.1 GCA_900547125.1 uncultured Collinsella sp. | reverse complement strand
ATGCGCCGCCAGGCGCGCACGAGGTTGTCGCCGCGCATGTTCACGATCCGCTGGCCGCTCCACTCGCGCACCTGCTCCGTAACCGAAGTGCCGCCCTCGACGGTTATAGACGGGCGCAGCTCGTCCATGATCTGGTGCAGGCGCTCGCGCCCGGCCATTAAAACCGGTACGGTGCGCACGGAATGGGCGTTCTTGGTCTCCTTCACGTCGTCCTCGTCCGTGTAGGCGCGGCAGACCTCGAAGTATTCCGCCACGGTCGGCTGGCCCGTGGCGAAGTCGTAGGTCGTGGTGAACTTGAGGTCGCACGGGCGCACCGCCAGCGCCCCCTCCTTGCGTAGGCCGCTCAGGCCGAGGATGAGGTAGGCGTTTATGACCAAATCGGCGCGGTCGTCGCTGGCGGCGAGCCTGCGCAGCGCCTCGGCTGCCTCGGGGATGCTCCATGGCTCCACGGGCGTCTGCTTGGCCTTGGGTGCGATGACGCGCCGGCGGAAGGGCTCAACCGTCACCCAGCCGTCGTCGAAGGCGCGGCGCATGACGGCGCGCAGCGTCGTCTTGGTCTTTGCCGGCGCACCCGAGCGCTCGATGCAGCTTCGCATCATGTCGTGGGTTATCTCGGAGATGTCGATGCTCCCCAGGACGGGGGAGATGTAGTTGCACATCTGGCCATCGTACTCGCGCAGGCGGGCGTCCGCGCGGAAGCCCGCCTGCGCGCGGATCACCCGCTTCCGGGCGCGACTTCGCGCTTGGAGCCGAGTTTTGACCTTGAAGTATCGTTGGTTACCATATAATGGCCCTGCCTTTCCCTTTTTGCCGGAGGGCATATGCCCCGTGCGGATCCGTCAAGATTGTCGCACGGGGCTTTTCCATGTCTGGAGTTGTCAAAGAATCTCTGACAACTTAGTTGGATGCCTGCAGCGCCCGGCTATAGCAGCTTCTGGTCTTCTGGCGCAGGCTTGAGGTCATGGACCTTGGTTATCCTCACGGACTTGTTCTCCCATGCTCCGATCTCGTTTCGACGTTGACGGAGCTGCAGGTCCGCAATCATGTCGTCCCCAATGCCGAACGTTCGCTCGCGCCTTGCGAGCTGGCCGAGGAAGTCGAAGTCCCCCATGTTCGCCGAGAGCTTCTGGCCGTTCCAGTAGAGCTCCCATTTGCGCTTGTCACTGTACTCAAGTACGGGCTTCGCGACGTTGAGGTGCTGCTGCTTCATGACGACGTCGCGCTCCTGCTCCGTCTCGCACTTGGGTGCCGTCCTGATGTCTTCGAAGTCGTCTCGTGAAGATTCGAAGTCGTCGACACCGTTTCCGCTTATCGAAAGACCGCCGATTTTCTCATTGTCGGCGAGCGCACCGAACATTGAGGAAACAGCGGAGTCGACCTCATTGGAACCGCTGACCTTATAGACGTTCTGCGTGATGTTGATGACTGAATTGTTGCCAGCGGTTACCGAGATGCCGTCGCCAACGCGCTCGACGCTTTTCGGCGCTCCGTTCTTGCCGAGGAACCGGCGGAGCTCGAGATAACCCTTGAAGGCGCTCAACACCGGCTCGAGCTGATCGCTCGTTTGGCTCAGCGCCCCAAGTATGCCTGGCAGGTCTTTTACGACCGCTTGGAGAATGGCTTCCAGACAGCCGGGGCGAGTTGCGGTTATCTCGACGTCGATGACCGTATTCGGATCAAGTTCTCTTGCCGAAGCTTGCACGGCCCTCGAGTAGCCGAGGAGCGCCGCGGTGAACGTGTCGACTGAGACCCCTTCCAGGTCGCCCTCGAATTTGAAGGTTATTGTTTTTCGCTCCATCACATGTCTCCACATCCGAATCACCTCGGTGGATGATTCTATCCTCTCGTTGGGATGCTCATAAACGAAGAAAGGCAGCCGCCCTCTGGGACAGCCGCCTTTCTTCCGGACGCGGGCCCCGTGGAGTCCCCGCGTCAATACCGCTGTCAAAAATACCGTTTGTCGTCGGCGTGGTCAAGCCGTCACCCATTTTCGCGACCCCACGAAAATGGGGAATAACTGGCGCTTTGTCGGCCCGCGTGCTGTCCGTTACGCCTTGCCGTTCAGGCGCTTCGCCATGCGCTCGAAGTCGTTCTCGTAGGTCTTGTCTTGGAGCTTCTGGAACTCGTGGAAGCGCTCCTTGGCGATCTTGTCCGCCGTCTTCTTGTTGCGGTTGCCGAGGCCCTTGAGCACCTCGCGCCCGCTGAATGTCAGGAAGCCGTCGAGCAGATGTTCGCAGTCCTCCATGCTCGTCAGGACGTGCCGCTCGGCCCTGTCCTCGAGTGTGTCGAGCAGCATCGTGACGAGGCGGTTCAGCTGCCTGATCTCGTCCTCGGACAGGTAGTTCTTGGCTACGGTGACGTCCGAGGAGTGGATGCGCCCCTTGGGGCCATCCTTCCATGACGTGAGTCCCATGTTAGGCTTGGACGGGTCGGAGCGCCCCTGGACGATCTCGGCCGCGGTGTGCCCGGTGACGGCGTAGTGCATCTTGTTCTGGACCGCGGCGTAGAAGTTCTTGGCCATGGTTGAGTCCCTGTCGTAGTCGAAGCTGCACTCCTGGAAGATGTCGGTGATCTTGAGCCACACGCGCCGCTCGCTCGCGCGGATGTCGCGGATGCGGGCGAGCAACTCGTCGAAGTAATCCTTGCCGAAGGGCCGGCCGTTCTTGAGCATGTCGTCGTTGAGGACGAAGCCCTTGGTGATGTACTCCCTGAGGGTAGCCGTCGCCCACTGGCGGAAGCGGGTCGCGCGCATCGAGTTGACACGGTACCCGACGGCGATAACGGCATCGAGATTGTAGTAGGTTTTCGGTCTGCCGCCCTTTGGGGAGGTTTTTCCGGAAAAACCGGAAAAACTAGTTGAACTGGCCTTTTGTAGTTCCCCGCTGGCGAAGATGTTGACGAGATGCTCGGAAATCGTCGAGACGGAGACGTCGAACAGCTCGGCCATCGCCGCCTGTGAGACCCAAAGGGTCTCGTCCTTGTAGTAGACCTGTACCGGCACGTTTGTCCCCTCGGACTGGTACAGGATTATCTCGGCCTGGATGGGGTCTTCCATATCTCTTCCTCTCTGGTCGGGGGGCTACGCGCTATTCGCCTTCATCATGTGGTAACTACATGCCTAAAGAGGATACGCGACCACGAGGACATAAAAGGGTCTATATCACGGATATGATGGCGTTTCTTTTCTAGCACATATTCGATGGTGCTAAAGTCCGCCGTTGCGCTCAATAAATATCGAGAAGTTGTGTTCTGCTCAAGATGGGTGCTCGGCCTAGTCCGCTCGATGGTGCGAACCCAGACTTTCGGTTCGTTTGCGCATGGCTTTGACCATTTCCGCAGCCAGCTGAATCTGCGACTGCAGGCGGACGAGGGCAGCGATTTCGCTGTCATTGGCGTGCGGCTTATGCAGCGACGTCGCCTCGTCTTGTAGGCTTTCAAGCTCTTGATACGCCTCGGATAGGCCTGGTTCGGTCCTGTTGATCATGCAGTAGGTGCTCATTGTGTGTTTGAGGCTGCGGGTCAGGTGCTCGGCGTCTGTTGTGGCAATGCCATACTGGGGCAGTGCAGTGTGCATCGGTGCGTCAGCCTCGGGAGCGTCCAGTGCTGCTCGAGCCGCTGATGCGCCCGCAATGCGCCCGAATACGATGCCATTGGCGCTCGACAGCCCTCCGATGCGGTCGGCGCCGTGCATGCCGCCTGTTGCCTCGCCGCAGGCGTAGAGGCCCTCAACTCCCGTGTACGCGGTCCTGTCGATCTTGATGCCGCCGTTGGCCGCGTGGGCATACATCGCCACACGCATCTCGTCGCTCGGAGCGATACCGTGCTCGTCTTGCAGCCAAGTGGCAAATGTCTGCACGAACTCGGGGACATTCTCTCGCGGGAAGTCGTAGTGGAGCGCCAGACCTTCGTCACCCGCTTGATCGACAGCAAGATCGATGGCGCGGGAAGCCAGGCGCGAAGTGAAGGGGCCATATCCTGAGCGTTGCTCAAGCAGATCGTCTAACTTTTCGTTGGCAATGTCGACCGGCTGGTCAAACTTGACATAGCGCCAGGTTTTTTCGTTGAAGACCAGGTTGCGCTTAGGTTCAATGAAGCCGGGCATCATCTGCATGAACTCTATATTGGTTAGGGATGCGCCGTGTACCTGTGCGATGGCCTGCGAGGAGCTGAGTACATCGCCCGAAGTGAGGCTGCGCTCGAACAGGCCGCCCGTGCCGCCCGCAGCGATGATAGTGGCCTTTGCTGTAAAGGTCACAATGCGCTCATCCGTTTGGTTGAAGAGCACGGCGCCGGCAATCTTTCCGTTCGTATTCTCAACAAGATCGATAAGCTCGTGGCGGGGGAGTAGGCGAATGCCAAGAGACTTGATCTGGGCCGCACACGCGTCTTCAAGAGGCTTGCGGGTCAGGCCGCGCCAATTGCGTGTCTTATGGTCAAAGCAGGGGATAAATTGCTTTTGTTGGGCGCTCTCGGCGCTTTGCGGACGCTGGAGCTCAACACCCAGATCTTGCTCGAGCCATTGGATGGCCTGGGGGATACCGTGGACGAACGTCTGGACGAGTTCGAGGTCGGCAGCGCCGCCGCCGACGGTTTGGATGGTGTCGATGAGGTCTTGCTCGTCGTCTTTGTCGACGGGGCCAATAAGGCCGAGGCCCCAGGTGCCCGGGAAGAAGCTCGATCCGCTCATGGTCTTGCCGGCGCATGCGATGGCAACGGTCGCGCCCGCGCGTGCTGCTTCTATGGCGGCGCAAAGGCCAGCGATGCCCGATCCGATTACCAGTACATCAGTTGATTCCATAGGATTCCTTTCTCGTTCGCGCATTGTCGCATGGGTGATCGGCAAAGGTATCGCAAAGATTGGATAAATCGGCAAAGGGCAAATACGGCACGTGGACGTTAGGGCCGCTTGGCGGCTCCTTCTCCTCACACTTCATGTTCCATCAGAACTGATATATCGTATCTCGAACGTTTTATTGCAACAAAAAAAGAGCCGCTACCCGGGCGGGTAGCGGCTCTAAAGCTCAACTATATGAGCATCGCGCGGGCGCGATTAGGCCTTGAGGGCCTCCTCGACGGCGACAGCGCAGGCGACGGTGGCACCGACCATGGGGTTGTTGCCCATGCCGATGAGACCCATCATGTCGACGTGCGCAGGCACGGAGGAAGAACCGGCGAACTGGGCGTCGGAGTGCATACGGCCCATGGTGTCGGTCATGCCGTAAGAGGCAGGGCCGGCGCCCATGTTGTCCGGGTGCAGGGTACGGCCAGTGCCGCCACCAGAAGCGACGGAGAAGTACTTCTTGCCAGCCTCGAGGCGCTCCTTCTTGTAGGTGCCAGCGACGGGGTGCTGGAAGCGCGTCGGGTTGGTGGAGTTGCCGGTGATCGAGATGTCGACGTTCTCGTGCCACATGATGGCAACGCCCTCGCGGACGTCGTCGGCGCCGTAGCAGTTGACGGCGGCGCGGGGACCATCGGAGTAGGGGATGGTCTCGACGACCTTGAGCTCGCCCGTGAAGTAGTCGAACTGGGTCTTCACGTAGGTGAAGCCGTTGATGCGGGCGATGATCTGAGCGGCGTCCTTGCCCAGACCGTTAAGGATAACGCGCAGCGGCTTCTTGCGAGCCTTGTTGGCGTTCAGAGCCAGGCCGATAGCGCCCTCAGCGGCAGCGAAGGACTCATGGCCAGCCAGGAAGGCGAAGCACTCGGTGTCGTCGGAGAGCAGCATGGCGCCCAGGTTACCGTGGCCCAGACCGACCTTGCGGTCCTCGGCGACGGAGCCGGGAACGGTGAAGGCCTGGATGCCCTCGCCGATGATGGCGGCAGCCTCAGAAGCAGTCTTGGCGCCACGCTTGACAGCGAGAGCGCAGCCGAGGGTGTAGGCCCACTCGGCGTTCTGGAAGGCGATGGACTGGGTGTTGTTGACGATCTCACGCGGGTTGAAGCCCTTGTCGGTGCAGATCTGCAGAGCTTCCTCGAGGGAGGCGATGCCGTTGTCGGCGAGGCACTTGTTGATCTTGTCAGCGCGGCGCTCGTAACCTTCGAACGTAACAGTCATAGTTATTTCCCTCCCTTTCTACTCGTGAACCGGGAACACGCTGGCGACGGAGTGAGTCTCCTCGTCGGTGCGCGGGTCGATGTACTTGGCAGCGTTCTCCCACTGACCATAGTGGCCCATAGCGCCAGCGATGGCCTCCTCGGGGGTCTTGCCGGCCTTGACGGCGTCGGTGAACTTACCGAGGTTCAGGAACTCGAACGCGATGATCTCGTTCTTGTCGTTGAGAGCCATGCGGGTGACGTAGCCCTGAGCGAGCTCGAGGTAACGAGCGCCCTTGGCCTTGGTACCGAACATGGTGCCGACCTGAGAGCGAAGGCCCTTGCCGAGGTCGTCGAGGGAGGCGCCCACGGGCAGGCCGTTCTCAGAGAAAGCGGTCTGGCTGCGGCCGTAGACGATCTGCAGGAACAGCTCACGCATGGCGACGATGATGGCATCGCAGACGAGGTCGGTGTTCAGAGCCTCCAGAATGGTCGTGCTGGGCAGGATCTCACCAGCCATAGCGGCGGAGGGGGGCTTGCCGTTGCAGCCGATGGTCTCAACGAGGGCCTCCTCGATGATGCCGTCCTTGACGTTCAGCGTGAGCTTGCAGGCGCCCTGCTGAGGTGCGCACCAACCCACACCGTGCGTAAGACCGGAGATGTCGGAAATCTCCTTAGCCTGGACCCACTTGCCCTCCTCGGGGATGGGTGCGGGGCCGTGGTATGCACCCTTGGCAACGGGGCACATGTTCTCCACTTCCTGTGAGTACTGCATGCCTCTCCTCTCTATCGTGTTGGCGTCCCGTCTGGGGGTCGTGGCTGGCGATTGCCGGGCGACCCTTCGAAAGGGACATGACATGCAGCCCCTATAATACCGCGAAATGCACGGAATATTCGGCGAACGGCTCAGTTTTCGTAGCGAGAAGCGCGGAACTTTCAATTGAAACGATTTAACTAGATTGTTTGCTGTTGTGCGGTCCGTTGAAGGGGGATCGGTTCTGGTCAAACTTTTGGCAAGGCTGCGTTACCTGACCTGTGGCTATATTGCCGTTCGCCGTCGGTTTGCCGCCTTTTACCGTCGACGGGTGCCATTTTGCGTGAATGTTTTGATGGCACGTTTCAATCGTGATGTATTGGATGGTAAGCAGATCCCGGCGAAGGGAGCGCCATGCAGCGCGTTTGGAAAACGATCACCGGTTTTTACCATGTTTGTGCCCGCGGTATGGGCGGGCAGTTGATCTTTGAGAGCGCCGAGGACCGGTGGGAGTTTTTGGAACTGATGCGCGACTGCTGCCGCGATGCCCAGGTGACGATTGTGACGTGGTGTCTCATGAGCGACTACGTGGATCTGGTGCTTTTGGATTACGAGGACGAAATGAGCGCAGCCATGCAGCGGCTGCTGTTGACGTATGCTCGTCGGTTCAATAAGCGCGCTGGGCGCGCGGGCTGCCTATTTCGCGAACGTTTTGAGCGCCGCTCGCTCGATACCGACCGGCAGGTGATGGAGGCTATTCGCTCCGTGTACGCCAATCCGCAGGAGGCGGGCGTTAGCCTAATCGAGCGTTATCCCTGGAGCAGCTTTGCGGAGCATCTGCGCGCTTACGACAGCGATGCGGCTGATGTCACGAGGGGATTTTCCGATCCTTCTTGCGTGCTTGAGCTTTTTGGTTCTGCCGAGGGCTTTATTGCCTATTCGCTAGCGATGTCCGGCGGCGGCGAGCCAGCGCTGTGCGATATGAAAGAGACGGAGTGGGAACGCCACGCCTTTGCCGATAAGTTGGCGAAGAGCCTCGGGGTTCCGCTCCACGGGGTTAAAGCCGCACCGCCGGCGCGGCGCGATAGTGTTGTTCTCGGATTGCACGATGCCGGTTTTACGGTGCGCCAGATTGAGCACTATACCGGGATTGGCAAAAGTACGGTTTCTCGTATTGTGCGGACCCGCACGGGGGCGGCGATGCGGGCTGGCGGAAACGTGATGTAGGGCTGCCTGTGCACCGCGGCTGGGGTCGTTCATGCGCCGCAACCTGCGTTCTAAATGCTTGGTACGCTGACTGCACTTCTTGATATGCATAGAACGATTGCCGCCGTGCATAAAAATACGGCTCAGTCCGGTTTTACCCGCGCTTACCCCCGTCCACACCGTGCAAAAAGCCGAGTTTTCAGCATCGTGGTGCTGTCGGCACCGCCGTAATCTTGAAATATATGGGTCCCGAAGCCATTTATGCCTACCGATGTGCCTCCAAAGCGCATGCTTGTGACCCCTGAGACTACGATGCTTGTTCTAAAACGATATAAAAGAGTGCCTGGAGACGTTGATTAACGCTTTCAATGCGTATACACGCAACTTGGCGTGCTGAAAACTCGCAAAAATGCACGCCGCACCCTATGGGACCCGTCTGTGGCGGGCGCGAAGCGAACCGGAGCCCAGCAGGACGGGGCATGGGGCGTTGCTTGGGGTGCCCGTGGCTCTGTCGCAAGCCTTTGGCACTGTGGAAAACGTCCGTGCTTGCGGCTGGCTGTTCGGTAAATGACAGGGCGAGCGCCGGACGCGCGAACTTTGTGTGTCCGAGGCGTTATGAAAAAGCCGAGCCGCCCGTATTGGGCGGCTCGGCAATCAAACCCTTTGATCGGGGGCATCCGCTACTGGTTAGCTTGCCCCTCGAGCATGCCGTCGAGGGTGCGCCAGGCGAGCTCGGCGCATTTGACGCGGGCGGGCATGTGCGAGATGTCCTGGAGCTGGGCGGCTTCGTCCAGGTCTTCCAGGTCTTCCTCGGAGAGCTGCTCGCCGCGGATCATGGCGAGGAAGAGCTCTGCCAGGCGGTGAGCTTCCTCGACGGTCTCGCCGGTGATGAGGTCGGCCATGATGTCGGCGCTGGCCTGGCTGATGGCGCAGCCGTGGCCGGTAAAGGAGGCCTCCTCGATCACGCCGTTCTCGACGCGCAGCTGCAAGGTGAGCTCGTCGCCGCAGCTGGGGTTGATGCCGTCGTGCTCGTGCGTGGGGGCATCCATCTCGTACTTGTAGTCGGGGTGCGAGTTGTGCTCCATAAACGTGGTGGAGGTGTACAGATTACCCATTGAACGTGCTCCAAACGTGATGCAGGCCGGCGATGAACTTATCGATGTCGGCCTTGTCGTTGTAGAAGGCCACGCTGGCGCGGCAGCAGGCGAGGTTCTCGACGCCCAGCCAGGTAAGCAGCGGCTGCGCGCAGTGGTGACCGGCGCGGATGCACACGCCGTCCATGTCCATGATGCTCGCGACGTCGTGCGGGTGGATACCCTTGACGTTAAAGCTGACGACGCCGTGATGGTTGTCCCAGTAGATGGAGCCGATGATCTGGACAAAGTCGAGCTGCATGAGCTCGCCCATCAGGTAGTGGACGAGTGCCTGCTCGCGTGCCTGGATGTTTTCGTAGCCAACCGTGTTGACGAGGTAGTCGAGAGCGGCGCCTGTGGCGAAGATGCCGGCGGCGTCCTGCGTGCCTGCCTCGAACTTCTCGGGGACGGGCGCCCAGACGGCGTCCTGCTCGGTGACCGAATCGATCATTTCGCCGCCGGTGAGCATGGGCGGCATGGCGTTGAGCAGGTCCATCTTGCCCCACAGGACGCCGATGCCCATGGGGCCCATGGCCTTGTGCGCGCTAAAGGCAAAGAAATCGGCGCCCAGATCGGCCACATCGACCGGCATGTGCGGCAGCGACTGCGCGCCGTCGACGACCAGATAGCCGCCGTACTTGTGCACGAGCTTGCCGAGATTCTTGACCGGGTTCTCGACGCCCAGCACGTTAGACACCTGACCCACGGCCAAGATTTTGGTCTTGGGGCCCACCTTGGACAGAACCTCCTCGGTGGTGAGTTGACCGGTCTTGGTGGGGTAGAGGTAGACGAGCTTGGCGCCGGTCTCGCGGCAGACCTGCTGCCACGGAATCAGGTTGGAGTGGTGCTCCATGATGGTGATGACGACCTCGTCACCGGGCTCGAGCACCGTGGGTGCAAAGCTCTTGGCGACCAGGTTGAGCGACTCGCTCGTGTTGCGGGTGAAGACGACCTCGTTGGCCTGGGGAGCGCCGATGAGGTCGGCGATCTGCTGGCGCACCTTCGCGATGGCCTCGGTGGCCTCGACGGACAGCGAGTACAGGCCGCGCAGGGGGTTGGCGTTCATGCGCTGGTAGAAGTCGCGTTCGGCGTCGAGCACACAGGCAGGGCGCTGCGCGGTGGCGGCGCTATCGAGGAAGGCGATCTCGGGGTGCTGCTGGAACAGCGGGAACTGGCCCTTGTAGGGGTTGGTCTCGATGTCCACGGTGGGCCAGCAGCGCGAAGCCTCGTCGCTGGCGTCGAGCTCCATGGGCTCGGGGGCAGTACAGGTATCGCATTTAACGTGCTCGGTGTCGATCATGCGAGCTCCTCTTCAAAGTTGTCGATCAGGTTGTTGCCCAGGCGGACGACGGCGGCGCGGGTGCGCTCGTCGGTGGCGGAAAGCGCGGCGTCCTCCAGCTTGGCGCGGATGAACAGGTCCTCGGCGGCGTTTTGGTCAAGGCCTCGGCAGGCGAGGTAGAACAGTTGCTCGTCGCGGACGTGACCGATGGTGGCGCCGTGGTTGCCGGCAACGTCGTCCTCGTCGCAGAGAATGACGGGGACGGTCTTGTTGTCGACGCCCTTGTTGGCCAACAGCACGGTTTCGCGCTCGGTGCCGACGGCACCCTTGCAGCCGTGCACGAGATCGATGGTGCCGCGGTAGACCTTCTTGGACGTGCCGGTCAGTACGCCGTTGGCGTCGATCTCGCACTCGGTCTTGCGACCGCGGTGGCGCAGCTCGTAGTTAAAGTCGCGCACCTGCTCGCGGGCGCCCAGGTAGTCAGTATCGATGGTGACCTTGGCGGTATCGCCCAGCAGGTCGCCGGCAAGGCCGGTGGCGCTGGCGCCGGCACCCAGGACGGTGTGTTGCACGTTGACGCGCGCGCCCTCGTCCAGGAACAGGCCGGTGTCGTCGAGCGCGATCCAGCTATCGTCGAGCGTCTGCGTGCAGGTCACGTTGACGGTGGCGTACTCGTGGGCGCACACGCGTAGCGCGGAGCCCACGACACCCTCGCCGGTAACGGGGGAGTCTAGGGCAATATGCAGATTGAGCGTCGACTGGGGACGGGCGATGACGTCGATGGCGGCGATGGCCGCGGCGGCATCGACACCGCTCACACGCACGGTAACCGTGGCGTGCTGGTATGTGGGCACATCGATGACGACGCGCTTAGTGGCGTGGTCGGCCAGGTAGGTGTAGGCAGCCTCGCCCATGCCAGTCTCGAAGGCCTCAGCGGGGGAGAGCTCCTCCTCCAGCTTAATGGCACCGGCCTGGTAGATGGAGGTGGCGGGCACGTCGAGCTCGGTCTCGGGCGTGATGCGGGCGCGGTCGGCGGCACCACCCGGGGCGGAGGCGCGGCGCTCGGGGAAGCGCTCGGCCATGGCGTCCATGGCGGCGTCGAATGCGTCTGCCACGCCAGTAAACTGCTTGTCCAAGCCCTCAACCTCAATGGTCTCGGCGGGAGCGGCAGCAAGCTCGTCAGAGAGCTCGAGCTTGGTCTGGTTCATCTTGAGCCAACCCCAAGTGGCAGCCGGCATCGCATTGACCTGTTCAAGGGTGGTAGCAGCGGTGTTCGTGGTCTGTTTCATTATCCGATCGCTCCTTCCATCTCGAGCTTGATCAGGTTGTTCATCTCGACGGCGTACTCCAGCGGTAGCTCCTTGGAGACCGGGTTGGCAAAGCCGTTGACGATCATGGTACGGGCCTCTTCCTCCGAGATACCGCGGCTCATCAGGTAGAACACCTTATCATCGCCGATGCGGCCGATGGTGGCCTCGTGGCCGATGTCGACGTTCTTGGCGCGGATGTCCATGGCGGGGATGGTATCGGAGCGGCTCTGGTCGTCGAGCATCAGCGACTGGCAGCTCACGGTTGCTTTGGAACCTTCGGCCTTAGGCGTGGCCACGATGGAGCTGCGGAAGGTCTGGATGCCGCCGCTCTTGGAGATACCCTTGGTCTCGACGGTTGCCGAGGTGTCGGGCGCGTTGAGCACGACCTTGCAGCCGGTATCGAGGTTCTGGCCGGCGCCGGCAAAGGTGATGCCGGTAAAGCTCGAGCGGGCGCGGCGACCGTTGAGCACGCTCATGGGGTAGAGGTAGCCCACGTGGCTGCCGAAGGAGCCGCTGATCCACTCGATGTCGCCGTCCTCGTCCACGCGCGCACGCTTGGTGTTGAGGTTGTACATGTTCTTGGACCAGTTCTCGATAGTCGAGTAGCGCTGGTGTGCACGCTTGCCCACAAAGAGCTCCACAGCACCGGCGTGGAGGTTGGCCACGTTGTACTTGGGCGCGGAGCAGCCCTCAATAAAGTGCAGGTCGGCATCGTCCTCGACGATGATGAGCGTGTGCTCAAACTGGCCTGCGCCCTTGGCGTTGAGGCGGAAGTAGCTCTGCAGCGGAAAGTCGAGCTTGGTGCCCTTGGGCACGTAGACAAACGAGCCGCCCGACCACACGGCACCGTGCAGGGCCGCAAACTTGTGGTCGGTGGGCGGGATAAGCGTCATAAACTTCTCGTGGATGAGCGGCTCCCATTGCGGGTCGTGCAGGGCCTCCTCGATGCCGGAGTAGACGATGCCCATCTTGGACGCCGTGTCCTGCATGTTGTGGTAGACGAGCTCGGAGTCGTACTGCGCGCCGACGCCCGCCAGGTAACTACGCTCGGCCTCGGGGATGCCCAGGCGCTCAAAGGTGCTCTTGATGTCGTCGGGCACCGACTCCCAATCGTGCTTTTGGTCGGTGTTGGGTTTGACGTAGGTGACGATGTTGTCCATGTCCAGGCCCTCGATGGAGGGGCCCCACGTCGGATTGGGGAAGCGGTTAAAGATCTCGAGGGACTTGAGGCGCAGGTCGAGCATCCACTGCGGCTCGTCCTTCTTGGCGCTGATCTCGCGCACGATGTCGGGCGTGATGCCGGCGTCGAGGCGCTCGAATCCCTCCTCGCCATAGGTGAAGTCGTAGAGGCTGCGGTCGATGTCCGCGACCTCGGTGCGGTTCTTGGTCATTGCGTCGCCCCTTTACGCCTGCTGCTCGGCAGCGTCGGCTTCGGCCTTGGCGCGCTGCTCGGCGGCCTCGCGCTCGAAGGTCTCAAAGCCGTTCTTGTCGATCCAGGGGATCAGCGAGGCATCGTCCTCGCGCACGATGTGGCCCTTGACCATAACGTGGACGCGGTCGACATCCAGGTGCTCCAGGATGCGCGTGTTGTGCGTGATGATGAGCATGGAGCCGTCGCAGCTCTTGCGGTAGGCGTCCATGCCATGGCTGACGGTGGACAGGGCGTCGACGTCCAGGCCCGAGTCGGTTTCGTCCAGGATGGCGAGCTTGGGCTGCAGCAGCAGAAGCTGGAGCATCTCGACCTTCTTTTTCTCGCCGCCCGAGAAGCCCACGCCCAGCTCACGGTTGAGGTAGGCGGTGTCCATGTTGAGCTCTGCCGCGAGCTCCTTGACGCGCCGGCGGAACTCCTTGCCCTTCATCTCCAGGCCGGGGCGGCCGGCGATGCTGGCACGCAAAAAGCTGGACAGCGGCACGCCCGGGATCTCGACCGGGGCCTGGAAGCTCAGGAACAGGCCGGCGCGCGAGCGCTTGTCGGTGGTGAGCTCGGTGATGTCCTGGCCGTCAAAGACGATGCGGCCGTCCTGCACGGTGTAGGCGGGGTCGCCCGTGACCAGGTGACCGAGGGTGGACTTGCCGGCGCCGTTGGGTCCCAGCTGCACGTGGGTCTCGCCGGCGGCGACGTTGAGGTTGACATTGTGGAGGATGGTCTTCTCGTCCACGGAGGCGGCCAGACCTTCGATGGAAAGCAGCGGATTTGCGCTCATGCTGTCCCTCTCTGTATATGGTGTACTCATAGGTGTACTAAACCCTAGGAATCTTCTCGGAATAAAGTTACTATGGGTTCGGCGTTAGTCAAGGGAAAACCCGACTAATCCACTCGACTTTTTAGATGTGGGACATAATAATCAGGTTTGTTTGCCCCGCGTGCATAAGATTTGGGACAAATAGGCCTGGTATTTTGTCCCGGCAACGATGAGAGGGTAGGTATGCTCATTTCTTCTAAGGGCCGCTATGCCCTCCGGCTGATGATCTATATCGCAGCGCTTGGCGACGTCGAGGGCAAAATCGCCCTGCGCGAGGTCGCCGACCGCGAGCACATCTCGCAAAAGTATTTGGAGCAGCTGGTTCGTCCGCTCATGAAGGCGGGCCTGCTTAAGAGCGTGCGCGGCAAAGGCGGTGGCTACATGATGGCCAAGGACCCCGCCGAGGTGCGTGCTGGCGACATCCTGCGCGCTGTCGAGGGCAGCACGGCGCCCGTGGCGTGCGACGGCATCGACAACAGCTGCACCCGCAGCGATCTTTGCTCGACCGTCAAGTTCTGGCGCGGGCTGGACGACGTAATCGAAAAGTACGTCGACGGCGTGACGCTGGCCGACCTAGCCGCCGTCCCCGAGATCAACTTCGACATTAAGCTGTAGGGGTGCAAATGGCATCTCTCGACAAAGTGTACAAGCAAATCGAAGTTTTTGCTCGGGAATGTGACGCCGAGAAGGTCGTGCTGTTTGGTTCTCGTGCTCGAGGCGACAATTTGCCCAAGAGCGATATTGACATCGCCGTAGCAGGTTGCCGGGATTTCGGCCGTTTCTCATATTTTATCGAGGAGTGTCTTGATACTCTTTTAGATGTAGATGTCGTCAATCTCGACGAGTCCTTATCGCAGCAATTGCTCGATGAAATTGCCAGGGATGGTGTGATTCTGTATGAAAAAATATGAGAACTTTGCCAGCGCCTTGGCGAATCTTGAGGATGCGCCCAATCAGGATCTCTATAATGATTTTGTTCAGAGTGGATTGATTAATAAGTTCAATCTTCAATTTGAACTGAGCTGGAAGCTCCTTAAGCGTCTGCTCGAGTATGAGGGTGCCACGCTTGCCGCGTCGGGGTCTCCTCGTGCCATCTTGAAGGAGGCCTACCGATTCTACGACTTTATTGATGAGGCGGCCTGGTTAGATATGCTCAGAGACCGCAATACGAACGTTCATATCTATGACAACAAGCTCGCTCAAGATTTGATTCAGCGCATCTTGAACGCCTATATTCCCGCTTTCTGCCAGTTGAGGGACGGACTGATGGAGCGTTACGGCGAGCTTCTGATGGCGCCCGACGACCAGTTTGTTTAATTCCTTAAGATTTCGCGGAGGGTTGTTGCCGTTTACCGAGGGGTTGTTGTGCAACAACGGGCTAGCTGTAATACTTAGATACATCTTTGCAAACTGCACTTTAACTATACCAATGCAGGGAGGATCTATGCAGCCCAAGCATTCCGCAATTGTCGCGGGCCTGACGCTGGCGCTTTCGTTTGGCGCCGTTTCCGCGCCGGCACCCGCCGCTGCCGAGGAGCCCACGCCGGGCGTTGCCTCGGATGCCACCGATATCGATAAGGGCCTTTACACCCAACAGTCCTTCTCGGGCGTGCTGAGGTCGGTCCAGGGCGTTTCGTTTGTCAACGAGACTCCCGAGATGAAGTACTTCACCAAATATGAGAGCCATGGCAACTATAACCAGGGCTTTTCGTATGGTGACGGCTACAACGCGCTGGGCTATTACCAGTTCGACCGCCGTTGGTCGCTCATTCCGTTTATGAAGCAGGTCTACAACTACAGCCCCGAAAAATACAGCATGCTCAAGGATGCGATTGATCGCGGCAGCGAGATTTCCAACGCGAACAATCCCATGTCCGAGAACGGTCAGCTCACCGAGCTGGGCCGTATCGCGCAGGAGGCTTTCCAGGGTGCTTACAACACCGATCCTGTTGAGTTCTCAGCACTTCAAGATGCCTATGCGTACAACTCGTACTATGCGGTGACCGAGGCGTGGCTCAAGAGCGGCCTGGGTATTGATATTTCGGGCCGCGCCGATTGCGTCAAGGGCATGGTGTGGAGCATCACCAACATGTGCGGTACCGGTGGCTGCAGAGACTTCTTCCGCTGGGCGAATCTTTCCAACGATATGTCCGACCGCGAGTTTGTGACGGCGCTCTCTAATAGCGTGGTCAACAATGTCGCCACCAAGTTTTCAAGTCAGCCTCAGTATCATGAGGGCTGGAAGAACCGCTACCGCAACGAGCTGAAGGACTGCTTGGTTTTTATCGCCGAGGATGAGGCTGCCGCTGCGACGCCCGTGCAGCCCGAGCCTACGCCGGTGCCCTCGCCGACACCTGATTCGAATGACGACTCGAGTGACGACGCCAACGATGACAGGATGGATGCGCCCTCGACCGATGCTGACGGTAATGGCTCTGCTGGTGGCACTACCAACGACGGCTCTACCCCGATCGGCTCCAATTTGAACGGCTCTGCTGCGGGCGATTCGCCTTCAAGCTCTGCCGGCAATACGGACAGCGACGCTTCTGGTTCGACTGGCGCTGACACCTCTAACTCATCTACCGGCTCGAGCGATTCGTCCGTTGACACCGGCTCTAACAACGGCTCCGGCTCTGACGCAGCCCCTGATTCCGATGCTTCCAAGGACGACTCGAATAAGGCGCCGGACGCTCCCGTTGCTTCGCCGGACAAGAAGCCTTCTTTCTCCGAGCAGCTTGGTTCTACGCTGGGCTCTTCGCTGATGGCTGGCGTCAATAATGGCTCGACCCAGAACAAGGACAACTCTGATCAGGTTTCCACGGAAAAGACCGAGGCCGCAAAGGGCGACTCCAAGGACAAGGCTTCCGAGAAGACCGAATCTGATAAGGGTTCTAGCTCTGAGGAGAAGGACGACAAATCCGCTCAGAAGAAGGACGAGGATAAGAAGTCTGAATCTGAGAAGAAGGACGAGAGCAAGGACAAGACCGAGGACGGAAAGCAGCAGGGCGAGGACGGCGGTAAGGGCAACACCGACAACAAGAGTCAAGAGCAAAATGACTCCAAGGCGGTGACCACTACAACCACGACGACTACAACTACCAAGTCATCTGGCGGCAATATGCCCAAGACGGGCGATCTGATTGTAATGGCGAGCCTTGCCAGTGCAAGCTTGGCCACGCTGGGTGCCACGTCTATTGTGAGTGGCAAGCATAAGCTCGATCAGCAAAAGAAGGCTGCTGGGCAGAACGACTCCGAGGAGTAGTCCCTTTCGGTTGCCCGACAACTAAAGATTCGCAATGGGGGCCGGTGCAGTTGCATCGGGCCCCATTTTGTTGCACAACGATT
>URFU01000034.1 GCA_900547125.1 uncultured Collinsella sp. | reverse complement strand
AGCGACGATGCAGCTGCATTGACTGAAGACACCGCGCCCGCTGCCGCGAAGGATGCCTCGCCGCTTCCTACAGGCCTCGATACCGTTTTGACCGATATCTGCCGCTACGGCATCGATCACGGCCTCATCAGCACATCAAACAAGGAAGAGATGACCAAGCAGGACTTCGACATCTTGGGCATCCTGTACCTGATGGCGGACAGCCAGGACCTGGTGCCCCAAGACGCCGAAGACGCGATGAGTCAATGGGTCCATGACAACTATAATGACGAAGAGCTTGCCACCTGGAAGCAGCATGCGCTTTCGGTGCTGCTCGAATACGGCTATATCGCGCCCGGAACGACCGTGACGACGCCGACGACTGATGCTGCGGACGGCGCATAAGTGCAGAAAGAGTGCGTGTTTTTGTCTTTTTGCGTACGGGCAAAATAGTTCTTGCAGCCAAGGTCGTGGCGTGTATACTCGAATACGTTTGTTCAACTACGTGCCGGCCAAGGTGGTACGGCACCTCTAGAAGAGTAAGGAATTGCACATGGATTACATCCGCGCAATCGAGCGTCAGCAGATCCGCGAGGACATTCCTCAGGTTCGCGTCGCCGACAACGTCAAGGTTCACTACCGCATTAAGGAAGGCGACCGCGAGCGCATCCAGGTCTTCCAGGGCGACGTCATCCGCATGGCCGGCGCCGGTGCCCGCGAGACCTTCACCGTCCGCAAGATTTCCTTCGGTGTCGGTGTTGAGCGTACCTTCCCGCTTCACAGCCCCAAGATCGCCAAGCTCGAGGTCGTTCGTCATGGTCGCGTCCGTCGCGCCAAGCTGTACTACCTCCGCGACAAGGTGGGCAAGGCTGCTCGCATCCCCGAGAAGCGCTAAGAAGATCGCAGCGTCTGTCCACTCGTTTGGACAAAAGGGTCACCTTCGGGTGGCCCTTCTTTTTATCTGATTTGCATGCAAGGAGGGCCTGGTATGGCCAATATGACGAGCTCGGTTTCGGCATCGCAGGTTGCCGGCGAGCTGGCGAGCGCCACGTTCGAGGAGATTCCCGCCCTCGTGGAGCATTATCGCGAGGATCCGCGCCAGCAGGTGATCAAGGCTTGCGAACGTGCCCTTAAGCGCCATGCCAAGGAACTTTCCGTACGCGAGCGCGTCAACGGCATGTACGAGCTTATGCATGAGCTCGGCGGTGATGGCGTGGTCGTGGGCGTCGACGAGGTGGGCCGTGGCTCGGTAGCGGGTCCCTTGACCGTGTGTGCCGTGTGTCTTCCGATGGAGCCGCGCATCTGGGGCATCAATGATTCCAAAAAGCTCACGCCGGCGCGCCGCGAGCTGCTCTCGGTGAAGATTGCCGAGGTGGCGACTGCTATCGGCTTTTGCCATATCGCTCCTGCGGATATCGATGAGATGGGCATGGCCCGCGCCATTCGAGCCGCTGTCGCGGGTGCGGTGGCCGATACGGGGCTTGAGCCCGATTGTGTGCTTATGGACGGCAACCCCCTGGGCGCCGTGCCCCATGAGCGCGACGTGGTCAAGGGCGATGCCAAGATCGCCTGTATCGCCGCGGCATCCATCATGGCAAAGGTCACGCGTGACGAGATGATGGTCGAGTACGATGCCGAGTATCCCGAGTACCATTTGGCCGAATCGAAAGGCTATGCGAGTCCCGAGCACATCGAGGCCATTCGCAAACACGGTCTTTCTCCGCTGCATCGTGTGAGCTTTTGCGGAAACTTTCTGCAGACTGAGCGCCTTTTTTAGGCCAATTGTGGAGATAGGGACCTTAAGGGTTCTATAAATCTGCTGGTAGGGGCCGTGTGCAACGCTATTGTTGCGCGCGGCCTCTCATTTGTCGGCATTTGGTTGGTTTTTGGTTTGCTTCCGGTACTTACCCGCATGAAACCTGCCCTCATTATCGAGGCAATGCAGGGAGTGGGAAAGGAGACCTCATGTGTGCCGCAGCCAAAATGAGCAAGACGCAGCAGCTCAAGGAACGTTGGGAAGAGGGGGAGCTCGATTGCGGGTCGATCACGCCTGAGTTTATCAAGGGGCTCAGTCCTCGCGAGCTCGGTATGCTGGGCGAGCTTATCGCAATCGATTACTTTAACGAGCGCGGCTATGCATTGCTGGAACAAGGCTATCGATGCTCGGAGGGCGAGGCCGACCTGGTGCTGCTTGACGAGCTCGACGATGTGGTGGTGATGGCCGAGGTCAAGACCAGGCGTGTTGCGCTGGATTGCGATACGCGGGTGTTTCCCGAGGAAGCGGTGAACGCCCAAAAGCAGCGGCGCTATCGTCGCATCGCGAGTTGTTATCTCATGGAGCATTATCCGCTCAAGGCGATCCGCTTCGATGCCGTGGGCGTCACCATTCGCGGCGGGCATATCGCCGAGATCGAGCATCAGTACAACGCGTTCGATTGGCAGGTGTCGTAATGGCGTTCGAAACTTTTGCCGTTCACGCAGCCTGTATCCGCGGCGTCGAGGCGATTCCCGTTACGGTCGAGGTTTCGCTCGCGGGCGGCATCCCGGGCATCCAGATGCTCGGCATCCCGAGTATGGAGGTCATGGAGTCTCGCGGGCGCATTCGCTGTGCGATGCGCTCTGCCGGATTCGAGATCCCGCGCTCGGGCATTACGGTCAATCTGGCACCGGGCGATATCCGAAAGACCGGTAGCGGCTTTGACCTGCCGATAGCCATTGCGGTGCTTGCGGCCGATGGGCAGATTCCCCGCGACAATCTCGACCGCTGCCTCATTGCCGGCGAGCTCGGCTTGGATGGCACGGTGCTTCCCGTCAAGGGCGAAGTAGCGTTTCAGCTGCTGGCTCGCGACATGGGGCTGTCTTTTATCGCCGGTAGGTCCGACCAGCATGTTCCGCTTTCGGGGGTCGACTGCGGTTTTATCGACCATCTGTCGCAGCTTGCCCACGGAATGGGCGAGGCAGCTCGGCATTATCTGGATTCTGAGGGCGGGGAGGCCACCTTTGAGCCCGAGCTCGATTATGCCGACGTGTTGGGGCAGGAGGTCGCCAAGCGCGGCATAGCGCTTGCGGCGGCAGGGGAGCTGGGCTTGCTTATGATCGGGTCTCCGGGATCGGGCAAGACCATGCTTGCGCGCCGCATGACGGGTATCTTGCCCGAGCTTTCCGTCGAGGATCAGCAAGAGGCGCTGTGTATCCATTCGGTCTTGGGTGAAAATATCGATGGCCTGCTTGCGGGGCATCGGCCGTTTCGAAGCCCTCATCACAGCATTTCGACAGCGGGCCTTATTGGCGGGGGGCGCCCGGTGCATCCGGGCGAGATCAGCCTTGCCCATGGCGGCGTGCTCTTTTTGGACGAGCTTGCCGAGTTTCCCACCGGTGTGCTGCAGACGCTTCGTCAGCCAATCGAGCGCGGCTATGTCAGGATCGTGCGCGTCGATGGCGCCTTTACGTTTCCCTCGCGCTTTCAGCTGCTTGCGGCGAGCAATCCCTGTCCCTGCGGCTTTTTGGGCGATCGCGAGGTCCCGTGTCGCTGTTCGGCATCGATGGTCGAGCGCTACCGGTCCAAGCTGCGCGGTCCCTTGGCCGACCGTATCGACCTGATGCTTGATGTGACCCGCCCCGATCCGCAGGTGATTATCGAGGGCGCCGAGGGCATGTCGTCGGCCGAGCTGCGCGACTACGTTGTCCGCGGTCGGGCTTTTCGTGCCTGGCGCGAGTCCCGTATGGATGATGCGGATGCCGAGGTTGAGGGTGCCGAGACCCGCTCTATCGATGGTGTTGTATCGACCTTTGCGCTTGATCAGGCGGCGGAAACGTGCGTGCTCGGCCTGTCGAAGCGCACGCATCTCACGGGGCGCGGCATCGTGCGCCTGGTTCGCATCGCGCGCACGATTGCCGATGTCGCCGAAAGCGAGCGGGTGACGCAAGACCACGTGCTCGAGGCGGCGATGTACCAGGGAAGGAGGGATCAGTAATGCCCGAGGAAACTTTTGAGCTGCATCCCGGTGACGCGTTGTATCCAGATGCCGTTTTGGAGCTCTCTGATGTTCCCCAGACGCTGTTCGTGCGTGGCGACCCGGAGGTGCTTTCGACGCCGGCGCTCTCCATCATCGGCGCTCGCAAGGCCTCGCCGTACGGTCTGGCCGTGGCAGAACTGGCCGCGAAAGTTGCGGTCGAGGCGGGGGTGACGGTGATCTCGGGCGGCGCGGTCGGCTGCGACCAGGCCTCGGGTTGGGCCGCGGTCAACGCCGGTGGCAGGCACGTCGTGGTGTTGGGTACGGGCGCCGACGTGGTCTACCCGCGCTCGAGTGCGGGGCTCATCGCGCGCACGATCGATACGGGCGGCGCGGTCGTGTCCATCTCGCCTTGGGGTATGGGGCCACGTAAGTTTGCCTTCCCGCGGCGTAACCGGGTGATTGCCGCGCTTTCGCAGGCGCTCTTCGTGTCGGAGGCTGGCATGCCTTCGGGCACGTTCTCGACGGCGGAGGCCGCCATGGACCTGGGGCGCGAGCTTCTTGCCGTGCCGGGTTCGATTTTGTCACCCGAGTCGCGCGGTACCAACTACCTCATTGCCAACGGGGCCTGCTGCATTATTGACGAGGAGTCAATCGAGATGGCCATCTCGCGAATCTACGGCACCCTGCGCTATTCGCGTCCTGATGCACCCGGTATCGCAGATCTGGACCCCACACAGCAGGCCGTGATGCATGCCCTCATCGCCTCGCCGCTCAAGGTTGAAGACATCGCCACACTCGTCTCGCTCGATGCCGTCGGTGTGCTCAAGCTCCTGGGCTCGCTCGAGCTCGAGGGCCTCATCGAGCGCATGATGGATGGAAGGTATGCGCCCTCCAAGTTTGCCCTTCACGCCCAGACGCCCTTCGGTCACAATGGAAAACGTGTCAATTAGAAAGGTGTTTGCAGATGCTGTTTGATCAGGTGACGGTTATCGGTGGCGGTCTGGCGGGATCGGAATGCGCGATTCAGCTGGCAGATCGCGGGTTCGCCGTAAAGCTGTGCGAGATGCGCCCGCAGGTAAGCTCTCCTGCCCACCATACCGATCACTTGGCGGAGCTCGTCTGCTCCAATTCGTTTAAGTCGACCCGTCCCGATTCTGCCGCCGGTCTGCTGAAGGCCGAGCTCGGGCGTATGGGCTCGGTGCTGCTCGACTGCGCTCATCGTGCCGCTGTTCCCGCCGGCGGCGCCCTGGCGGTCGACCGTGTCAAGTTTTCCGAGCTTGTCGAGGCCGAGGTTGCCGCTCGCCCCAATATCGAGGTTGTCCACGGTGAGGTCACCCAGATCCCCGAGGGTCATGTGGTTATCGCCGCGGGCCCCTTGTGCTCGCCGGCATTGAGCGAGGAGGTCATGAGGCTCGTCGGCGGTGACGCCCTGGCGTTCTTTGACGCGGCCGCCCCGATCGTCGACGCCTCGACGCTCGATATGGACGTGCTGTTCTCGCAGTCGCGCTACGAGGAGCAGGGGAGTGGCGACTATCTCAATGCCCCGCTCAACAAGGAAGAATACGAGGACTTTATCGAGGCGCTCACCACGGCCGATCGCGTGGTGCTCAAGGACTTTGAGGGCGGGGACCTGTTCCAGGCCTGCCAGCCTGCCGAGGAGGTTGCGCGCACGGGCAAGGATGCCATCCGTTTTGGTGCCATGAAGCCCGTCGGGCGCACCGATCCGCGCACCGGTCGCCGTCCCTGGGCGGCAATTCAGCTGCGCGCCGAGAACAAGGAGAAGCCCGCCTATAACCTGGTTGGCTTCCAGACCAACCTGACCTTCGGCGAACAGAAGCGCGTCTTCCATTTGGTTCCCGGCCTGGAGAACGCCGAGTTCTTCCGCTACGGCGTCATGCACCGCAACACCTTTGTCGATGCTCCGCACGTGCTCGACGGCACCTTTGCCGTTCCCGGCACGAGCGTGCGTCTTGCCGGCCAGATTACCGGTACCGAGGGGTACATGGAGGCCGTGGCGACGGGTCTGCTCGCCGCGCTCAACACCTATGCCGAGGCTATCGGTGCTGCGGGCGTCAAGCTGCCGCGCGTGGGCGCCCTAGGCGCACTCGTGGGCTATGCGACCGATCCGGCTACGGTGGGCTATCAGCCCATGCACGTCAACTTTGGCCTCGTGCCGCCGCTCGAGGACGGTAAGCGTCGCAGCAAGCGCGATCGTTACCAGGCCTATGCGGATCGCGCCCTCAAGGCCTTGGACGCCTATCTGGAAACGCGCTCCGATCTGTTTGGAGGCGAGAGGTCATAGCCTTTGACCTGTACGATGCCGTCGACTCGTTCATTGCCTACATTGCACGCGTCGAAGGGCTCGCTCCCAATACGGTAACCGCCTACGCCTCGCGGCTCGAGCACTTCGCCGCGTGGTGCGACCGTGAGGGCATCGACGCTCGCGTCGCCGACGTACGGACCGTTCGCTCCTATTTGGCCGAGCTGTCGCGTGGCCAGGTGGCGGCTCGGACCCTTGCGGCGCATCTGTCTGCCATTCGCTCGCTCTATCGGTGGATGGCTGCCGAGGGAATCGTTGAGGGCGATGCGGTCTCGGCGATATCCTCGCCCAAACTGCCGCGCGATCTTCCCGGTGTGCTGACGACTCGGCAAGTCGAGGCGTTGCTCAAGGCCCCCGACACCTCGCCGCCTTCGGGGCTGCGTGATGCAGCGATGCTCGAGCTGCTCTATGCCTCCGGCGCGCGGATCTTGGAGCTCGCGGCGCGCAACGTGGAGTCCATTGCTTGGTCAGAGCGAACGCTGCGACTTTGGGGCAAGGGGAGTAAGGAGCGTATCGTGCCCCTCTATCGGCGTGCTCTCGAGGCGACTCGTCGCTATATTGAGGAGGGGAGGCCACATCTCCTTGTGCAGGCAAAGCGTGTCGATAGTGCGAACGGTGTGCATCCGCTGTTTATCTCGGCGCGCGGAAACCGCATGAGTGCCGCCATGCTGAGGAGGCGTTTCCACATGCTTGCGGCACTTGCCGGCATTCCTGCCGACATCGCCCCGCATGCGATGCGCCACACCTTTGCGACCGACCTGCTCGAGGGCGGCGCGGATCTGCGCTCGGTTCAGGAGCTGCTGGGGCATGCGAGCTTGTCCACGACGCAGATCTATACGCACCTCACGCCCGACCGACTCAAGCGTGCCGTGAGTCAGGCACACCCCCGCGGCGAGTAGGAGAAGGGCTTCCCGTGCCGCACCGAGGTGTGTGGTTTTGATTGCGGGTTGGCAGGAAGAGGCAATCCTGCTATCATTCATCGGGTTGCTTCACGGCAACAGGTTTTTATCACGCACGCGCGGCTACTTCATACCGTGGTGCCCGGGCTTTGGTAGCACATGTCCGGGTTGGTTTTGGAGGATGACCCCGCGCGTAGGCAAACCACAGGAGGTTTAATATGGCTACCAAGATTAATATCCGCACCCTGCTCGAGGCCGGCTGCCACTTCGGTCACCAGACCCGTCGCTGGAACCCCAAGATGAAGCCGTTCATCTTCGGTGAGCGCAACGGCATCTACATCCTCGACCTCAAGCAGACCATCCTTGACGCCGATCAGGCCTACACCTTCGTCAAGAACGTCGCCAAGGGCGGCAACGTGCTGTTCGTCGGCACCAAGAAGCAGGCTCAGGAGGCCGTTAAGAACGCCGCTGAGCGCGCCAACATGCCTTACATCAACCAGCGTTGGCTCGGCGGCATGCTGACCAACTTCGTCACCATCCGCTCCCGCATCAACCGCATGGAGGAGCTCGAGGCCATGGTCGAGGACGGCCGCATGGCAGTGCTGCCCAAGAAGGAGCAGGCAGTGCTCGGCAAGGAGCTCGCTAAGCTCCAGACCAACCTCGGTGGCGCCCGCGACATGAAGGGTCTGCCCCAGGCTCTCTTCGTCATCGACACCAAGCGCGAGGAGAACGCCATCAAGGAGGCCCAGCGCCTGAACATCCCCGTCGTCGCCCTGATCGACACCAACTCCGATCCCGACGAGGTCGAGTACGGCATCCCCTGCAACGATGACGCCATCTCCGCTGTCACCCTTATGTGCGAGCTCATGGCCGACGCCTGTCTCGCTGGCTCCGGTAAGGAGCAGGTCTCCGAGGCCGAGATGGCCGCCGAGCCCAAGGCCGAGTAAATCAGTCCTATTTAAGTCTTTTTCATCTCTTTGAAAGGAACCACAATGGCCCAGATTACTGCCGCTATGGTCAAGCAGCTCCGCGAGATGACCGACTCCCCGATGATGGAGTGCAAGAAGGCTCTCGTCGAGGCTGACGGCGACATGGACGTCGCTGTTGACGTTCTGCGCAAGAACGGCCTCGCCAAGGCTGCCAAGAAGGCTGGCCGTGAGACCAACGAGGGCGCTGTCGCCGCGTTCGTCTCCGAGGACGGCAAGTCCGGCGCTCTGCTCGAGCTTTCCTGCGAGACCGACTTCGTCGGCTCCAACGCCAAGTTCACCGGCTTTGCTTCCAAGGTCGCCGAGGTTGTCGCTACCACCGAGCCGGCCGATGTCGATGCTCTGCTCGAGAAGCCGATGGGCGAGGAGACCGTTTCCTCCGAGCTCACCGAGATGATTCACATCATGGGCGAGAACATGAAGATCGCTCGTTTCTCCGCCCGCAAGGCCGAGAACGGCGCTCTCGCTTCTTACATCCACATGGGTGGTAAGATCGGCGTCCTCGTCGAGTTCGCTTTCGAGAAGGCCGAGACCGCTCAGGCCGAGTCCTTCAAGACCTTCGCTCACGACGTTGCCCTTCAGGTTGCCGCCGTCGCCCCGATTTGCGCTACCCGCGATCAGGTTCCGGCCGAGACCGTCGAGCACGAGAAGGAGATCTACATGGCTCAGGCTGCCGAGTCCGGCAAGCCCGAGGCTATCCAGGAAAAGATGGCTGTTGGCCGTCTGGAGAAGTTCTACAAGCAGTCCGTGCTCACCGAGCAGGAGTTCATCAAGGACAGCTCCCTCACCATCAAGAAGTACGCTGAGCAGGTCTCCAAGGAGCTCGGCGATACCATTACCGTCGTTGCCTTCGACCGTCTGGTCCGTGGCGAGTAAATAAGCTCTTGTAGCTGGTAATGAGCAGGCTGTGGGTTTTACTCACAGCCTGCTTTTTCATGGCTCTTCTTAGAGCCTTTGATAGAATGTTGAGAGTTCAATCTAAAGGAGGATCGCTTTGTCCGACATCCGATATAAACGCGTGCTTCTGAAGCTTTCCGGCGAAGCACTGATGGGCGACGGCCAATATGGCATCGACCCCAAGATTACCGACCATCTTGCCAAGCAGGTCAAGGAGCTGCTCGCCGTTGGCCATGAGGTCGGCGTCGTTGTCGGCGGCGGCAACATTTTCCGCGGCATGGCCGGCGCTGCCGGTGGCATGGAGCGCGCCCAGGCCGACTACATGGGCATGCTGGCAGCCGTTATGAACGCGCTTGCCCTGCAGGATGCCTTTGAGCACAACGATGTTCCCTGCCGCGTGATGAGCGCTATCCAGATGAACGAGATCTGCGAGCCCTATATTCGCCGTCGCGCCATCAACCACCTTTCCAAGGGTAATGTCGTTATTTTTGCCGCCGGTTCGGGCAATCCGTACTTTACGACCGACACCGCCGCGGCTCTTCGTGCCTGCGAGATCGGTGCCGAGATTCTGATTAAGGCCACCAAGGTTGACGGCATCTACGACAAGGATCCTGTCAAGTGTTCCGATGCCGTCCGTTTTGACAAGATTACCTATCATGAGGTTCTCGTCCGCGGTCTGCAGGTTATGGATTCCACGGCCACGGCGCTGTGCCAGGATAACCGTATGCCGATTTTGGTCCTCAACATCGATGGCGAGGACACCGTCAAACGCGCGCTTTCGGGTGAGCCCGTCGGCACGCTCGTCTATCAGGAGGATTAAGCATGGCAGAGAACATCACCGCCCACATGGACAAGTCGCTCGAGTCCCTCAAGCACAACTTCTCCAAGGTTCGCACGGGCCGCGCCAACGCTAACATTCTGTCCGACATTTCGGTCGATTACTACGGTGTTCCCACGCCGGTTACCCAGGTTGCCGCCGTTAAGACCCCCGAGGCTCACATGCTGCTTATCGAGCCCTGGGACAAGGCGCTCGTCAACGCAATCGTGAAGGCTATCAGCGCTTCCGATCTGGGCATTACTCCCAACTCTGACGGTACCGTCGTGCGCCTGCCGTTCCCGGCTACCACCGAGGAGCGTCGTCGCGAGCTCGTCAAGGAGTGCCGCGAGTATGCCGAGCAGGCCAAGGTCTCCATTCGCAACATCCGTCGCGACTTTAACAACAAGCTCGAGCGCGACGAAGAGCTCACCGAGGACGATGTCCGTCGCGAGCAGGCCAAGGTCCAGAAGTATACCGATGAGTATGTTGCCAAGGGTGAGGAGCTTCTGAAGGAAAAAGAAGCCGAGGTCATGGAGATCTAAGGTGCAATACGACGAGAACAAACTGGTCGAGTACTTTGCCGACGCCCCTGCGGGCGTCGGTTTTTCCGACCTTGACCTCAATAAGATTCCGCATCATATTTCGTGCATCATGGACGGTAACGGTCGCTGGGCCACGGCGCGCGGTCTTGCCCGCACCGAGGGACACAAGGCCGGTATCGTCTCCCTGCGCGAGATCATTACCGCATGCGTGCGTTTGGGCGTCGACGTCCTTTCGGCCTATGCGTTTTCCACCGAAAACTGGAATCGTCCGCAGCATGAGGTCAACGTTTTAATGCATCTGTTTGCTAAGACGTTTATCGATGAGCTGCCGCTGCTTAAGCGCGAAAACGTGCGCGTTGTCTTTTTGGGCGATATTTCCGCACTGCCCAAGAAGACCCGCGATGTCTTTGAGCGAGGTCTTGCCGAGTGTGCCGACCATACCGGCATGACGCTGGCACTTGCCGTCAACTACGGAGCCCGTGCCGAGATCACCCGTGCTGTCCGTCAGATCGCTCTCGATGCCGCTGCCGGAAAGATCAATCCGGCCGCTATCGACGATGATATGGTTGCTTCGCACCTGTATACCGCTGGGCTACCCGATCCTGAGCTTGTGATTCGAACCTCCGGCGAGCTTCGCCTTTCGAACTATCTGCTGTGGCAGGTTGCCTATTCCGAGTTTTATGTCACCGATACCTATTGGCCCGACTTTGATCGTTGGGGTCTTGTCAACGCCATTTTGGCCTATCAGGGCCGCGACCGTAGGTTTGGTGGACTGAGCAAGACCGAGGAGGCTTAATCGTGTCCGATCGTCCCAAGGCGTCTGCTCCCAAGGCGCCTGCCGCCAAGAGCGGCGCGGCCGCGACTTCGTGGCTTGCCGGCTTTATTACCCGTGCCGCCGCAGGTATCGTCTACGCCGTCGTATTTATTCTCTGCCTGGTTTTGGGTATCGTTCCCACCGCCATCTTCGTCTCCGTCATGAGCGGCCTGTGCTGCTTTGAGTTTTTCCGCATGACGAAGCTCGATGGCAAAGTTGCCAACGAGCGCCTGGGTATCGCTGCCGCCGTGCTCTTTCCGCTCTCGGCGCTGGGCGACTCGCTGCTGCTGAATGCCCTGCTTTTTGCTCTGATGCTTGCGGTGGGTATTTGGTATGTCTGGTCGGCGCGTACCCGCATATCCGATGTAGCTGTGACGCTCATGGGTCCCATCTACACCGGATTTATGCTGTCGGCTATCGTACTGCTGCGCGATGCCGTGCCCGGTTTTGCCGGCGCCCTGCTTTCGGTGGGTGTCTGCGCGTCTCTCTGGGTCTCCGATTCGTTTGCCTACATCGTGGGCAGTCGTATCGGCAAGCACAAGATGGTCCCCAAGATCTCTCCCAAAAAGAGCTGGGAGGGCTTTGTCGGCGGCATCTTGGGCTCGGTTCTTATCTGGCTTATTTTGTGGGCGACGCATTTCTATTAGCTGAGCTTGCCCTATGCGCTGCTTTGCGGCGTGGTTGTGTCCATCCTGGGCGTTATCGGTGACCTCATCGAGTCACGCATCAAGCGTGGCGTGGGCGTCAAGGATTCTGGCAACCTTATTCCGGGCCATGGCGGCATGCTCGATCGTAGCGACTCGCTTATCTTTGGCTGCATTACCGCGCAGCTGCTTTTGATGATCGGAGGCGTGCTGTAATGGCCTTTCAGACGACGTATGCCCCCGATGGACGCCTTCGCGTTGCCATCCTGGGTTGTACGGGCTCTATCGGTACGCAGGCACTCGATGTATGCCGTCAGCACGCCGATCGACTGCAGGTGACGGCACTGTCCGTTAACTCCAGCACCTCGGAGCTCGTTGCGTTTGCCCGTGAGTTTTCGGTTCCGGCCGTTGCCGTGGCCGACACCACCCACGGTACGGACGCTGTGCTGCAGGAGCTGCCCGAGGGCACCGAGCTCGGTGTTGGTGCGCAGGCGGTTTGTGAGCTCGCGCGTCGCGATGACGTCGACTGTGTGCTTGTTGCCATTGTGGGCGCTGCCGGGCTCGAAGCGAGCCATGCAGCCCTGACCTCGAACAAGCGTCTTGCACTTGCTAACAAGGAGTCTCTCGTTGTCGGCGGTGACCTGCTGATGCCGTTGGCGCAGCCCGGTCAGCTTATTCCGGTCGACTCCGAGCACTCCGCCATCTACCAGTGCTATCTGGGGGAGAATCCGCGCGAGGCTCACTGCATTTGGCTCACTTGCTCGGGTGGTCCGTTCTTTGGCCGTACGCGCGACGAGCTCAATTGCGTGACACGCTCCGATGCGCTGGCACACCCCACGTGGGCCATGGGTGCTAAGATCACCATCGACTCTGCGACCCTCATGAATAAGGGCTTGGAGCGTATCGAGGCGATGCACCTGTTCGGGTGCGATCTCGACTTTATCAACGTGGTCGTTCAACGCCAGTCAAAGATCCACTCGATGGTCGAGTATGCGGACGGCTCTGTGATGGCACATCTTGGTGCGTCCGACATGCGCATTCCCATCCAGTTCGCGTTCTCGTATCCCGAGCGGAGGGATACCCCAGCGCCTCGAATCGATTTCCGCGAGCTCGGGCAGCTCACGTTTGATGCTGCCGATATGGACACATTCCGCTGCCTGGCGCTGGCCGAGCGTGCCGGCAGAACGGGCGGCACCATGCCGTGCGTGCTGAATGCCGCCAACGAAGTTGCCGTCGATGCCTTCCTGCACGATGCCTGTACCTTTACCGATATCGACCGTATCGTCGAGTCGTGCATGGATGCACACGATATGCAGGCGGTCGCATCCTTTGAGCAGCTTCGCGATATCGATACGTGGGCTCGTGCCAAGGCCGCCGAGGTGCTCGCTGCAACCCGCTCTTAATCGTAAGGATTGCTTTTCGTTTTATGGATACTGTTCTGAGCGTTCTCTCCTCAGTCTTTTGGGGCCTTTTGATGCTATCCGTCCTCGTGTTTCTGCATGAGGGCGGCCACTTTTTGGCGGCCCGTGCGTGCGGCGTGCGCGTCACCGAGTTTTTCTTGGGCCTACCGTGCCGCTTCGATATTCATCATACGTCGCGTCGCATCGGTACCAAGTTTGGCGTGACGCCGCTGCTGCTGGGTGGCTATGCCGCTATCTGCGGTATGGACCCGACCGATGTCTCGTGCGCCGACCGTGTGCTTGCGGCGATCTATCGTCATGGTCGCGTTTCGGTTGCAGACCTTTCCGTCGAGCTGGAGCTGCCCGAGGAGGATGTTCTCGAGGCTTGTGCCTTGCTTTTGGGCTGGGGTTCCATTGCGCCTTGGTACGAGGAAGGGGAGAAGCCTTCACCCAGCTATTATCCGGTTAGGTACCAGACGCTGCCGCGCGATGCTGCAGGATATACCACCTTTGACGGCCGCAAGTTCGATCGAGAGCATGCGACTGCCGAGGGCGATGTGTGGGAACTGCCGGTCACTGCTTCGGAGTTTCTTGAGCAGGAGCGTTCGCATACCTATCTGGGCCAGGGTTTTCTCAAGCGTGCCTTTATGCTGCTCGCGGGCATTCTCGTCAATATCCTGACGGGCTTTTTGCTGCTTATGAGCATCTACTCTATCGCCGGCGTATCGGTGCCGGTCGATAGCAATGTGATCGGTCAGGTCGAAGAAGGCTCGATAGCCGCCAAGGCGGGCATCGAGGCCGGCGACACGATTCTTAGTGTCGATGGCGTGTCCTGCTCCAGCTGGATGGATGTGTATGATGCCATCGGCAAGGCTGCCGGTCAGGACGATATCGCCATTGAGTACCAGCGCGACGGCAAGAAACTTTCGACCTCGGTTGCGCTCAAGGAGGACGAGCGTTTGGGCGTTTATGCTTCTACGCAGGTGGTCCATTTGGACCCTATCACCTCGGCGCGCCTGTCGTTCTCCTATGTTCAGCAGACTGCTGAGGGCGTTATGCGTCTGCTGCAGCCGCAGCATACGATGGAGATACTCGATCAGTCCAGCTCGATTGTTGGCATCAGCGTCATGTCTTCTCAGGCGGCGGCAGCCGGCCCCGCGACCTTCTTGACATTTGCCGCGCTCATCTCGTTCTCGCTGGGCTTTATGAACCTGCTGCCCATTCCGCCGCTCGACGGGGGAAAGCTGGTTATCGAGATCATCCAAAAGGTCGCCGGTCGCGAGCTGCCGCTGAAGGTGCAGACGATCGTCAGCTATGTCGGCATCGTGCTCTTTGCGCTGCTGTTTGTCTATATGCTTCGTTCCGACGTCCTTCGATTTATTTTGTAGGGGAGTGTTTGGATTGTCTTTATCCCATCCTTTGCCGCGCGAGCTGACGCGCCCCGTGCATGTGGGCGGCGTTCAGATCGGTGGCGGCGCACCGGTGGTGGTCCAATCCATGACCTGCACCGATACCGCCGACGCGCAGGCAACGCTTGCACAAGTTCGTGCACTCGCCCAGGCGGGTTGTGATGTTGTGCGCGTGAGCGTGCCCACCGAGGCCGCGCTCGAGGGTTTCCGCACCATCTGTGCCGAGTCTCCGGTGCCGATAGTCGCCGATATCCACTTTAATCATAAGCTCGCCATTGGTGCCGTTGAGGCCGGTGCTGCCAAGCTGCGTATCAATCCCGGCAATATCGGCGATTGGGCCAAGGTTGACGCGGTGATCGATGCTGCTGGTGCCGCGGGCTGTGCGATTCGTATCGGCGTCAATGCCGGTTCGCTTGAGCAGGATATCGCCGAGCGCGACGACCTCACGCAGCCCGAAAAGCTCGTGATGTCGAGCGAGCGTTTCGTCAAGCATTTTGAGGATCGCGGCTTTACGAACATTGTGCTTTCGGCCAAGGCCCATAGCGTGCAAACGACGCTCGATACCTATCGAGCCCTGTCGCGTGAGATTCCCCACGTTCCGCTTCACCTGGGCGTAACCGAGGCGGGTACCAAGCTGCAGGGCACCATCAAAAGCTCGGTGGGCCTTGGTATCCTGCTGTCTGAGGGTATCGGTGACACCATGCGCGTCTCGCTCACGGCCGATCCGGTTGAGGAGCCGCCGGTCGCCTGGGGAATTTTACAGTCCCTGGGCCTGCGTCGCCGTGGTCCCGAGATCGTCTCGTGCCCCACGTGCGCTCGCTGCCAGGTCAACCTCATTCCTATCGCTGAGGAGGTCACCGAGCGGCTTAAGAACTACTCCGCGCCGCTTTCGATCGCCGTGATGGGGTGTGCGGTCAATGGCCCCGGTGAGGCCTCTGATGCCGACTTGGGTGTTGCCTGCGGACGAGGTCAGGGCCTGCTCTTTTCGCACGGCCAGATCATTGGTAAAGTAGCTGAGGACCAAATTGTCGACGCGCTTATGGCCGAGGTCGACAAGCTTATTGAGGAGAAATAAATGACTCGAGCAATGTATATGTCTAAGCTGTATGCTCCGACGCTCAAAGAGGATCCGGCCCACGCCGAGCTTGCGAGCCATCGCCTGCTGCTCCGTGCCGGTATGATTCGCAAGGAGGCCGCCGGTCTCTATTCCTATCTGCCGCTCGCGTGGCGCTCGATTCGCAAGATCGAGAACATCGTGCGCGACGAGATGGATGCTGCCGGCGCCCAGGAGCTCATGATGCCCATCATGGTCGATGCCGAGCTGTGGCGCGAGTCCGGCCGTATCGATGCCTATGGCAAGGAGCTCGAGCGCTATGATGGCCGACACGGCAGCGAGTTTGTGCTCGGTCGCACGCACGAGGAGACCGTGACTGCCCTGGTGCGCAATGAGCTGCGTTCCTACAAGCAGCTGCCGGTGAATCTCTATCACATCCAGGACAAGTTCCGCGACGAGTTCCGTCCTCGCTTTGGCCTGATGCGCGGTCGCGAGTTCATCATGAAGGACGCCTACAGCTTCTCCGCCACGCAGGAGAGCCTGCAGGAGGAGTACGACAAGATGAAGCAGGCGTACGCCAACATCTGCGAGCGCTGCTACATCAAGGCTCTGCCCGTCGTTGCCGACTCCGGCGAGATCGGTGGTGACACCTCCGTCGAGTACATGGCTTTGGCCGACGCCGGCGAGGCTTCGCTGGTCTACTGCGACGATTGCGGCTTTGCTGCCGATGACGAGGCGGCAAGCACCAAGGTTGTCGTGACCGAGGGCCCCGGCGACGGCACACTCACCAAGGTCGAGACTCCGGGCATGGGCACCATCGAGGCGGTCGCTAAGTTCTTCGGCTTCCCCGAGAACGGCACGCGCAAGTCCCTGGCTCTTATCGACGCCGAGGGTAAGCCGGTTGTGGCCATCGTTCCGGGCGACCATGAGCTCAACGACTGCAAGGCCGAGCACGTCTTTGGCAAGGGCTATCGCATGATGACCGACGAGGAGCTCCAGACCTACGGGCTGCACAAGGGCTTTATCGGACCGGTTAACCTGCCCGAGGGCATCCGTCTGGTGTGCGACGAGAGTCTGCGCGAGTCCAAGCAGTGGGCTTGCGGTGCCAACGAGGTCGATTATCACTTTACCGGCGCCTGCCCCGAGCGCGACTTTACCGTCGACGAGTGGGCCGACCTAGTCACCGTCGTTGCCGGCGATCCCTGCCCGCACTGCGGCAAGCCGCTCTCCGCTGCCCGCGGTATTGAGGTCTCCCAGGTCTTCCAGCTGGGCACCAAGTATTCCGAGGCCATGGGTGCCACCTTTATGGACGAGGACGGCAAGGAGAAGCCGCTTATCATGGGTTGCTACGGCGTGGGCGTGTCCCGCTCGCTCGCTGCCGTCGTGGAGCAGCACAACGACGAGCACGGTATAGTCTGGCCGGTCTCCGTTGCCCCGTACGAGGTCGCGGTGATTCCGCTCGACCCCAAGAAGGAGGAGTGCGCTACAGTCTGCGAGCAGATCGTCGAGGGTCTGTGCGCCGAGGGTATCGAGGTTGTCGTCGATGACCGTGACGAGCGTCCCGGATTTAAGTTTGCTGACAACGACCTTATGGGCTTCCCGTATCAGGTCGTTCTGGGTAAGCGTGGCCTCAAGAATGGCACTGTGGAGCTCAAGGACCGTGCTACCGGCGAGCGTGAGGACGTGGCGATCGATGAGATCGTCGCTAAGGTCGCCGAGCTTGTGAAGGCAGCACGCCGTTAATCGACATTTCCGCTAGTAGATGTAATTGCGGGACTGCCCCGCATCTCTCTTAGGATGAGATGCGGGGCAGTCTATTTTTGTTGCGCGAATATGCTTGATGGGTAAAGGAAAACCCCACAGCCCATGTGAGCTGCGGGGTTTTCTGTGCCTCCGATGCGAAATAAATCGCTCAGATATTACTGATAATCGACGACGTCGATCCAGTTCTTAAGGAACTCATCGTTCACGTTGCGCTTACGAGCGAGCTCGGAAGCGGCGACGATGCTCGTCCACTGACGCACGACCTGCATGGGCATGTCGGCGCGGTCGCAGTAGAGCTCCAGGTAGGCCTCAGCCTGGTCCTTGCTGTTGAGGGCAAAGAGCAGGTAGGTGGTGGCAACGTCGGCAGCAGGGGAGCCCTGGGTGGCATGTGCCCAGTCGCAGACGTACAGCTGGCCGTCGTCGCCGACGATGACGTTGGAGGGGTTAAAGTCGCCGTGGCAGACCTTGAACTCCTTGGTCATGCCGTCCAGACGCTCCTGAAGGTTGTAGCGCGTGGTGGCATTGAGCTGATCGAGGCTGTCGATCATGCGGGCGAACTTATCGCGCTGACGGTTGAGCAGCGGGGAGGTGTAGCCGTGGATCTCGATCTGGAGGTCGACGAACATCTCGAGGTACTCACCAAAGCGCTGGGGCTCGGCAGTCATCTTCTCGGCAAGGGTGGTGCCCGGAACCTTCTCGGTCACGAGAGCCCAGCCGTTGGCGTTCTCGAGCTGAGAAACCTCGAGAGCCTTGGGGCTGCGGATGCCGCACTCATTGATGCGGGCAAGATTCAAAGCCTCGTTGAACACGTCGGAGACGGGCTTGGTCTCGTTAAAGACCTTGACGATCTTGTCGCCCAGGTCGTAAACGACCTTGTTGCCGCGACGGAC
>URFU01000033.1 GCA_900547125.1 uncultured Collinsella sp. | reverse complement strand
ATCAAGCCGCGCGTGTAGAGTCTGCCCAACTTCAAAAAGCTCCAAAGAATCCTCGCTTTGTCTGTTGGGTTGCTAGGTGTCTTTTTATAGCGCTTTCTTAGTTTTTTAGGGCGCTATACTTTAGAGGTGAAGTAACTCGCCCAATAGAGAGGGACGCTATGGCAGAGCAGCAGCTTATCGGAGCGCTCGAGGCCGGCGGCACAAAGATGGTGTGCGCCACGGGCTATGCGGACGGCACGGTCCTGGAGCGCGAGCAGATTGCGACCACAACCCCGCAGGAGACCGTTGAGGCCGTCAATGCATGGTTTGCCGACAAGGGCATCGCCGCGCTGGGCATCGGCGCCTTTGGCCCCACCGCGGTCAACCCCGCCTCGCCCCAATACGGCAAGATCCTGGAGACGCCCAAAACGGCATGGCGCTACTTCGACCTGCTGGGCACCATCCAAAACGAGCTCAATATTCCCTGCGGCTACGACACCGACGTCAACGTTGCCTGCTTGGGCGAGGTCACCTTTGGTTGCGCCCAGGGCCTCACGGACGTGGTCTACCTGACCATCGGCACCGGTGTGGGCGCCGGCGTGCTCTCGGGCGGTAAGCTCGTACACGGCATGATGCATCCCGAGGCCGGCCACATCCTGGTCACGCGCGACCCGCGCGACACCATCGGCGAGCATAGTGCTTGCCCCTTCCATGACAACTGCCTCGAGGGCCTCATCGCCGGCCCTGGCGTTAAAAAGCGCTGGGATGGCAAGAGCGCCGGAGACATGGCCGATGACCCGGAGGCCATGGACCTGCTCGCAGGCTATCTGGCACAGGCGCTCATGACCTACACGCTGTGCTACGCACCGCAAAAGATCATCATCGGCGGCGGCGTGGCCGCCCACACCCCCATCGTGCCGCTCGCACGCAAAAAGTGCGCCGAGATGCTCAACGGCTATATCGTCACGCCCGAGGTCAACGACATCGATTCCTATATTGTCAACAACAGCCTCGAGGGCAAACAGGGCATCATGGGCTGCCTGGCCCTGGGTGCACAGGCGCTCCAGTAAGGACACCTCAACGACGTGCGGCGTAGCCAAACTCACAAAACGCCCGGACAACGCCGTCACGCCCCACAGGAGCCCCCAAAACGCATAAGGCCGCCTAAGACCAAGCAAAACGTCCTAGGCGGCCTTTTTGGTACATATCAGCGACCGTAAGAGATATCGAAGCGCGACGCCCGTCGGCGCCCCGCAGCCGTCGATCATCACATCGGTAATCATGCCGGCGCGACCGGGCACAAAAAGCTGAATCGTCTCGTCGATAGAGGGGACAAGCAGCAAGAACACCGCCGTGGGCAGCAACACATCAAACGTGCGCTGACCTTCGAGGTCGAAGGCGTACGTCGCCAAGATGCCAAGCACCATGTACTCAGTAAAATGGGCGCACTTACGCACGACGAAGTTGGTCACCCACTCGTATGGAAGCCCCAGGGCCTGCAAAAAGCCGCGAATGGATTCCATGATCGACAGGCTTAATGAACCAGCCCCCGTACCGGGAACCAGAGAATTGCCCCAAATGACGAGCACCATGGCGCAGGCGGCAAGCGCCCATTTTCGATCGACCTTAACCATGCGGCAAATTATGCCTCCGCACGCAGCGGCGTAAAGCTGGCGGTACCGCCTTCGATAACGCTTAAATAGGCACGGCCCGTGCGCTTGACGGCCGCAGACTGCAGACGGTTGATCTCTTCCTCGAGAATCTGATTGACGCGCTCATGGCGACGGTTTTCCATAACGCCGGCAGCGATAGCCTCGGCACGCTCGATACCCTCGCGCGAGATACGCGCGGTATCCTCGGGAAGCACGGAACTGTGGCGACCGACATAGACGGGAGCAGCCGAGACAGGTGAGGCTGCAGGCGTGGGCACCGCCACGGGGGCGGGCTCGGCAACCTCGTCCATGATCGCCATGGCGGCGGCCCACATGTCCTCGTGGCCCGAATAATCGGCCATGGGGACATCTTCCTCAAGAGAGGCATCGGGGAGGCTGCCGGTATCCACGCGAGCTTGGGCATCGATAGAAGCGGTGATGGCGGCAGGCTCGTCCAGATCGGAAAGATCCACACCCTTGGCATCGGAAATGATGGGCATGCTGGCGAGCTTGGCGTTGTACGGCGCCGCCTCCGCGGCCTGCATTTGGGCCGAAGCGCCCCAAAGCGAGCTTTCGGCAGCACGGCGAGCGGCGATGGTCTCCTCGTCGACAGCCAGAGGCTCGTCGGCAAAGGGATCGGCGGAGGGAACCGGCTGAGCTGCGCTCTGCTGGCCGGCCGAAGCGGCCGCCGCGGCAGAAGTGTACGCAGCCGACGACGCGCCGTTATAGGCGGCATTGTTGGCGGCAATGGCAACAAGCGCCACGAAGGCTGCGGTGCTGCCTGCAGGGGCGGCGTGAGAGCCCGAGACGGCGCGTGCAGCAGCGGCGATGTCATCGCGATTGTAAGAGCCAGTCTTTCCACCGTTGGTGAGCTCGTCGATTGCAACCTGGTAGACATCGCGCGAACGCGTTGGATCGCAGCTGACCGGAGAATCGTCATCGAGCATGCTGTCGATCATAGACCACGCATCGGCCTCATCCATGGCGTTGGCCGCGCGCGCGATGGTGGGAACGCCATCGTCGACGTGGCGGCGCTGGAACGCACCGGTCAGGCCGGAGAGAAATGCGGAAGAAGGCTGTGCGGCATTGGCCTGATCGGCCGGGACCGAAGGCCGAGGCGCCGCCCCCTGCTGCTGCGCGGGAATCGAGGCGGTCTTGAACTCGTTGTGGGTCCGGCCAAACTGAGCGGCGCCGCCCACGGCATCGGGCTCAAACAAGCGGCCATCGTGCTCGGCGCGATACTCGGAGATGCCCAGCGAGGCTGCGTAGATGCCCACGCCCGCCACCGCACCAACGGCAAAGGGAACAGCGCCCGCGACAACCGTCTCATTAACCGACGAGAACGGCAACGTCGCAGCATACATCACTACGGGGGCGGCAAGGCCGATCCCGCAGGAAAGTCCGGCAAGGACTGCTCGTTGTGTTGCATCAGAAGAAGCCATGAGCTCTCCCCATCTTCCAGCACCCAAATCGCATCATTTAGTTGGCTGCGCGAGAGAAGATGAAGCGGGACATGCGTCCCAAAGCAACGGTATATGGTTCGTTTCATCTGCGTTTTCCGTCGCGAAGCTTAAAAGTTATTATGCGAAACCGACCCTCCGATTGCAAGCGATGAGGCCGGATTGTTGCTCGAAAACTGCTGCTTGTCGGTCATATGGTCAAAAAATGTTGCCGAGTGGCGCCATAAAGAAAGGGCCGGGGCATAAACCCCGGCCCGATTGCCCGTTCTTATAGCGATATTGCGTGCGGCTTATGGTCTAAAACGTCTGCTCGTAGTCGCTGTGTTTTTTGGCCGAACGCACCAGGAACTCCTGGTTGGTGTTGGTGCCCTTAAGACCCTTGATAAACGACGCCGCCGCGCGCTCGGTGTTGTTCATGCCGGCAAGGATGCGACGCAGGCCAAAGACAAACGGGCGCATCTGCTCGTCGACCAGCAGGTCCTCGTTGCGCGTACCGGAGGCAACGGGGTCGATGGCCGGGAAGATGCGGCGGTCGGCAAGATCGCGGTCGAGCTTGAGCTCCATGTTGCCGGTGCCCTTGAACTCCTCAAAGATGACCTCATCCATCTTGGAGCCGGTGTCGATGAGGGCGGAGGCGAGGATGGTGAGCGAGCCTCCGTTCTCGATATTGCGGGCTGCACCCAGGAAACGCTTGGGCGGATACAGGGCCGCCGAATCGACACCGCCCGAAAGGATGCGGCCCGAGGCAGGCGCCGCCAAGTTGTAGGCGCGGGCAAGACGCGTGATGGAGTCGAGCACCACCACGACATCGCCGCCCAGCTCCACAATGCGCTTGGCGCGCTCGATGACGAGCTCGGCCACGCGGGTATGGTTCTCGGCAGGCATATCGAAGGTCGAGGCAACGACCTCCCCCTTGATGGAGCGCTGCATATCGGTGACCTCTTCGGGGCGCTCGTCGACGAGCAGGCAGATGAGGTGCACCTCGGGGTTGTTGATCGAGATGGACTGGCAGATCTTCTTGAGGATCGTTGTCTTGCCGGCCTTGGGCGGCGACACGATCAGGCCACGCTGGCCCTTGCCGATCGGTGACACGATATCGATGGCGCGACCGGTGATGGAATCCTTGCCGTGCTCCATGCGCAGCGGCTCGTTGGGATAGACCGGGGTAAGGTCGCCGAACTTGGGGCGGTTGCGGATCTGCTCGGGATCCATGCCGTTAACGGTCGTGATCTTGGCGAGGCCGGCGCGCTTGTCGCCGCCGCGCGAGGGGCGCAGTGAGCCCTCGATGACATCGCCCGTGCGCAGGCGTGCGGAGCGGATGAGGTAAGCGGGGACGAAGGCGTCTTCGTTGGACTTCATGTAACCGTGGGCGTGGATGATACCGGAGCTGTCCGGGCGAATCTGCAGGATGCCCTGAATATCGCGGAAGCCCTCTGCCTTCGCGGCGGTGGTGTAGATCTCCTCGACGAGCTCGGCCTTCTTCTTGCCGGTCGTCTCGATCTCGAACTCTTTTGCCTTCTCGCGCAGCTCGGCGACCTTCATGGCCGCAAGCTCCTCGCGCGAAAGCGTCGGTTCGGTGGGGGCGGCGCTGCGCTCCTTGTTGCGCTGTTTGCGGTCGCGCTGACGGCTGCGGCGGTCGTTGTTGCGCTCGTCCTTGCGGTCGTTGCGCTCATCGTTGCGCTTGTGCTGACGGCGGCTGGGGCGGGCGCCCTCTTCGTTCTCGACGCCCCCATCAGCCGCGGCTGTAGGCGTATCGGCGTTGGACGGAGCCTCGCCCTCTGCCTTGGCGTCGGCGTTGGCATGGTTGCTGGGTTCGGCGTCGCCCTGCCGCTCGGCAACCTTGGCCTTTGCGGACTTCTTGCGCGCACGCTTGGGCTTATCAGTTGCCGGTTGGTCGACGTTCTCGGCCTCGGAAGCGGCATCGGCGTTTGCCTCGGAGGACTTGTCGTCGACGGGCTTGGCCTCAGCCTTGACCTTCGCCTTCGTCGAGCGCTTTGCCGCGGTGCGACGGCTGCGGCCGGGACGGACATCGGCGGGCTCGGCATCGGCAGATGCGGGAGCCTCGGTGGACGGAGCGTACTGGACCGGGGCATCGACCGTGGCCGTAGGCTCGGCCGTCACCGCTGCGCCCTGGGCAGCAGCTGCTGCGGCAGCGGCTTTCTCGGCCTCAACATACGCCTTGGGCTTGCGGCCGCGACGATGCGGGCGCAGAGCCGGATCAACGACGGGAACCTCGTTGACCCCAGCGTGCACGACGGGCTCAGCGGAGGAAGCGCCCTCCCCTGCCGCAGAACGAGCCGGAGCTTCAGCGACCTCAGGAGTCAGCTGCTCGACGGGCTGCTGCGTCTTGGCTGCCGCACGGCGACGCGTGCGCGGTGCCGTCTTCTCGGCCGACTGTTCGGCAGCAGGAGCCTCGGGGGTGACCGGCGCAGCGAGCTCAGTCAATGCCGCGGCCTCGCGCTCGGCAGCGCGACGGCGGGCACGCACAACCTGGGCCTCGCTAATCTGCGCCAGTGCACGGGCCTGCGCGACCTCATCGGAAATGGGGGCCGAAGCATCGGTGGCAACGGGGCGCTTCGCGCGCGTGGTGCGCGTCGTACGACGCTTGGGCTTTTCGGCATCCTCGCCGTCCACAGCAGGCTTGGCCAAACGACGCGTGCGCTTAGGCTTAGCGGGAGCAGCCTCCTCGCTAGCAACGGGCATGGTGGGCGCGGCGGCCTTAAGCGCCTCGGGAGCCGAGACCTGCGCCGGCGCGGAAAGCACGGCCTGGTCCGACGTAACCGGTGCAGCGGGAGCCGTTTGCGTCGTCGTTATTTCGTTTTCTTGTTGTTGATCAGACACAGTGTTTGCTCAACTTTCTTTTCAAGCCCTGTGATCACATGCTCCCTGCATAAACCTTCAGGGCGGCTAAACAGTCTAGCTCCGTCAAATACCGACGGACATCATTGATCTGTATAGAGATGATTGCGTTATATACGCAGCGTTAGTGTAACACAACCGCAACCACCTGCAACTTAGTCATCGGGGACGTTCTTAAACGACTAGTCAAAAGGGATGCTCTTTACAAAGTTCCGGCGTACACCATCGCCACATCATAAGCCGCGGTGAAATAGTTCCCAAATCCCGGCCGGCACCTCTCAAGCAGGAACCATTCCACCGCAACTCATAAGAAGAAGGCAGATCAAGCCTCAAGCATCGAGAAAACGGAACAGCTAAGGGACAAGGGCATCGGCCCCAAGATCGATGTGCCACGAATCGCGCCCATCTACTACGTTTGCCCCCGCACCCCTGACCATACTCACTATTTTTCGAAAGTCGCAGACCTGCTACCTGCGGTTTTAATATTGCGATTTTCGGCGTGGTTCGGGGTACGCACTTAAACGTAGTAGATGCCCCCGATTCTTGGCAGAAGGTATCCCACCGTTCCTCCACGGGACAAAAATGATCCGTTTTCCTCCGTCCCCTAGGGTCATTTTCAAAACTATGGCCGTTTACTACGATGAATCGCTCAACCACGACCACGCCAAAAACCGAAAAAATAAAACCCCAGCTAGATGGCTTGCACTTTTCGGTGAAAAGCCCGTGTGATTGGAATCCCTCGATTCATCGTAGTAAACCGGTATAGTTGCGATTTGGTAGCATTTTCCAACACGCCAAAAAGCACCGCTAAACGCAAAAAACCCGACCTCCGCATGGGAGATCGGGCTTTCGAGGCTCAGTCAAACCAAACCAACGCAGTCAAACGACCAGCGCTTACATCTGCTCGGGGGCAGAAACGCCAACGAGGGTAAGCACCAGGGCGAGCGTCACACGGACGGCGTCGCAGGCGGCCAAACGGGCTCGCGAGAGCGCAGGGTCGACGGGACGGCCCTCGCTCGGAAGGACCTGGCAGGCGGCGTAGAAGCTGTGGAAGTCGCCGGCGAGTTCCTCGGCAAAGTGAGTCAGGCGGAACGGAGCGCGATCGCGAGCGCAGCTACCGATGAGGTCGGTGAGCTCGTTGAGCTTACGCGAAAGGGCAAGCTCGGTCGGGTCGGTCAGCAGCGAGTAATCGACATTCTCGCCGATGGCCTTCTCGGCGACGGCCTTCATGCCCATCTCAGCGGCCTGCTCGGCGGTAACGTCTGCGGCACGACGCAGGATGGAGCACACGCGAGCGTGAGCATACTGCACGTAATAGACCGGGTTGGAGTTGTCGCGCTTCTTGACGGCCTCAATGTCGAAGTCGACCATCTGGTTGGAGCTCTTGGAGATGAGCGTGTAGCGGGCGGCGTCAGAGCCGACCTCGTCGACGAGTTCCTGCAGGGTCACCATGGTGCCCTTGCGCTTGGACATACGGACGGGCTTGCCGTTGCGCAGCAGGTTGACGAGCTGGCCCAGCAGAACCTCAAACTTGCCGGGATAGCCAAGAGCGTCGCAGACGCAGCGGACGCGCTCGATGTAGCCGTGGTGGTCGGCGCCCCAGATGTCGATGACGTGGTCGACGCGCTGGAACTTATCCCAGTGATAGGCAACGTCGGAGGCGAAGTAGGTGTACTCGCCATCGGACTTGATCAGGACGCGGTCCTTGTCGTCGCCTAGGTCGGTGGAGCGGAACCACAGGGCGCCGTCCTTGGTGTAGAGATAGCCCATCTTGTCGAGCTTCTCAAAAGCGCGGTCGACGGCGGAGGTGCCGGCGGTCTCGCCCTCGGTGTCCTTCACGTACAGAGAGCGCTCGGAGAACCAACGATCAAAGTCGCAGTTAACGGCGTGGCAAAGGTCGCGCATGTTGTCGACCATCTTTACGTAGCCGCGCTCGCGGAAGCTCTCCATGCGCTCCTGCGGATCGGCGTTGACCCACTTATCGCCGTCGGTGCGCCAGAACTCGGCAGCCTCGTCGATGATGTAGTCGCCGCCGTAGGAGTCCTTGCCCAGAGTCTCGGCAAAGTTGTCCTGATACGGATGGGTCTCGGGGTGCTCGTCGCTCTCGTCGGCAACAAAGGCGTCGCGGTCGGCGATCAGAATCTTGTGAGCCTCGTCGATATCCACGCCCTGCTTGGCGATAATGTCGGCAAGCTGCATATAGCGCGTGCTGATGGAGTTGCCGAAGGTGTTCATCTGAGAGCCGTGATCGTTGATGTAGAACTCACGCTGAATGTCGTAACCGGCGTGGTCCATGACGCGGCAAAGGGAGTCGCCCAGCGCGGCCCAGCGGCCGTGGCCGATGTGCATGGGGCCGACGGGGTTGGCGGAGACGAACTCGACCTGGGTCTTCAGGCCGCCACCGACGTTGGACTTAGCGAAGTCCATACCCTTCTCGCGGGCCTCGCCAAAGATGGCGTTCTTGACGGCGACGGAGAGGTAGAAGTTGATGAAGCCAGGACCGGCGATCTCGACCTTCTCGATTGCGGGGTCCTCGGGCATATGGGCGACGACGGCCTCGGCGATCTTGCGCGGGGCGCAATGAGCCAGCTTGGCGGACTTCAGGGCCATGGTGGAGGTCCACTCGCCATGAGAAGTGTCAGCCGGTCGCTCGATAGCGCAATCGTCAAGTTCAAATGCGGAAAGGTCGCCGGCCTCCTGGGCCGCAGCAAGCGCAGCGCGTACCAGCTCTTCAATCTTCTCGGGCATAGATCCTCCTTGTGTTAAAGCCCCCGAGCTCTTGGTCACTCGTAGGGCAAAAGCCAGAGTTTGTAGCACTCTATCACAAGCAGTAACTACTGTCGCAGGGTAAAGCTAATAGATATTGCATATGCACAAAAATGACTACTGCTCTTGCGCGACGGTACAAAGTTGGCGATTTGCCTGCTGTTTATACACGTTCTAGAAATGCATAAACGTATGAATAAGCCGTTCTATTTATCGAATACTCTTACCTATCGGAGTTGTGTGCTTTTCCTGCATAAAGTGATGGTTTGCGCACGTCAGCGTGGTATTCTTAGCATACGTAAATTCGTATAAGTTGGAGGTAGCATGTTCTCAATCGGTCAACACGTCATTCATCCGGGTCAGGGAGTCTGCACCGTCGTCGGCTTTAGGGACGACACGCCGCAGCCCATGTTGTTGCTCGAGACCAAGCAGGGACATGCGCAGACGATCCTCATGTACCCCGTGGCGCAGGCCGACCGTCTGCATGCCGCCATCTCCCAGCAAGATGCCGAGCACCTGCTGAGCCACTACGACGAGCTGGAGTGCGACACCTTTACCGAGCGCAACAGCTCGCTCGAGGAGACACACTTTAAGCAGCAGCTCAAACTGGGCGCGCCCGAGACGGTTCGCGTGGCAAAAACCATGATGCACCGTATTCGCCAGGCCGAGGAAGCAGATAAAAAGCCCAGCTCTTATTACATGCGCGTACTCAAGGAAGCCAAGCGCCGCTCCATCGAGGAGTTCGCCGTGGCCCTGGGCGTCACCGAAGAGGCCGCCGAGGCCCGCCTAGCCCAAGCCGCCCTCAACTAACCTGCCCACGCCAAAACCACCACAAAGGGGACAGGCACCTTTGTGGTGGTTTTTTCGTTCTAGTCGTTCCAGTAGTATTCATTCTTAGCGATACCTACGAGCACAAGGAGTCTTTTATGGCAGAGCTGCTTTCCGCCGGAATCACCCGCGACCGTGCGTTCGAATTGCTCAACGAGCACAACAAGGACCCGTTCCACATCACCCACGGCGAAACGGTCGAGGGCACCATGCGCTACTTTGCGCGCGAGTTCGACCCCGAGAACGAGGAGTTTTGGGGCATCGTCGGTCTGCTGCACGACCTGGATTGGGAGGAGCATGAGGACGACCCCGTGAACCACACCATCTATGCGGCCGAGATCCTCGAGGGCGAGGGCGCATCGCCTGAGCTTATCCGCGCCATCCAGACGCACACGTCCGATTTCAACTCTTCGCTGCCCAAGCCCGAGCTGCAGATGGAAAAGATCCTGTTTGCCTGCGATGAGCTCACCGGCCTAATCGGGGCCGCCGTCATCATGCGTCCGAGCAAAAGCGTCATGGACTTTACGACCAAGTCGCTCAAGAAGAAGTTCAAGGACAAGCGCTTTGCCGCCGGCTGCTCGCGCGACGTGATTTCGCAGGGCGCCGAGATGCTGGGTTGGGAGCTCCCCGAGCGCTTCGACCGCACCATCGCGGCCATGCAGTCCTTCGCACCCGATCGCGATACCTTCCAGGCCTAACCGCCCACGCCACCTATAACCACCACAAAGGGGACAGGCACCTTTGTGGTGGTTTTTCGTTTGCGAGAGGTTTAGGGACGGACCTGGCCGGTGCCGCGGAGCTTGTATTTGTAGGTGGTGAGGGCCTCGGCGGCAAAGGGGCCGCGGGCGTGGAGCTTTTGGGTCGAGATGCCGATCTCCGCGCCCAGGCCAAACTCGCCGCCGTCGGTAAAGCGCGTACTGGCGTTGGCATACACGGCCGAGGCATCGACCTTGTCCAAGAAGCGCTCGCAGGCGTCCGCGTCCTCGGCGATGATAGCCTCGGAATGCATGGTGCCATAGCGGTTGATGTGCACGATGGCCTCGTCCTCGTTCGCCACGACCTTCACGCTCATCTCGAGCGCCAGATACTCGCGGCCCCAGTCCTCCTCGGTTGCGGCAACAAAGTCATCGCCCTCGGCAAGACCGGCATCGGCGCATGCGGCGCACGTGGCCTCGTCACCGTGAATCAGCACACCGTGGTCGTGCAACACCGCCACGGCCGCGGGCAAAAACGAATCTGCCACGGCGCGGTCGACCAGCAGCGACTCGGCGGCATTGCACACGCCCACACGCTGGGTCTTGGCGTTGACGATAATATTGAGCGCTTTATCGAAGTCGGCGGATTCATGCACGTAGATGTGGCAGTTGCCCGTGCCCGTCTCGATAACCGGTACGAGCGACTCGCGCACGCAGCGCTGAATCAGGCCAGCACCGCCACGCGGAATGAGCACATCGACGATGCCGCGAAGCTTCATGAGCTCGCCGGTGGCCTCGCGGTCGGTGGACTCGATCATCGAGACGGCCTCGCGCGGGAAGCCTTGCGCCTCGAGGGCATCGGCCAGTAGCTCGGTAATCATGGCGCACGAGTGATAGGCCAGCGAACCGCCGCGCAGAATGCAGGCGTTGCCGGTGCGGATGCAGATGCCCGCGGCGTCGGCTGTCACGTTGGGGCGCGCCTCGTAGACCACGGCGACCAGGCCCAGCGGAACGCTCACGCGGGTGAGGTCCACACCACTTGCAAGCACGCGGTGGTCGAGCACGCGGCCGACGGGATCGGGCAGCTCGGCAAGATTCTCCAAGCCGGCGGCCATGCCCTCGACGCGCTCGGGCGTCAGCAACAGGCGATCGAGCAGGCCAGCCGATGTCCCCGCATCGCGCGCGGCAGACATATCGAGCTCGTTGGCGGCAACGATAGAATCGGCACCATCGCGCAGTGCCGCGGCCATGGCACGCACGGCCTCCTGACGCTGGACATCACTCGCCGTGGCAAGCGCGCCCGAAGCGGCCTTGGCCTCAACGGCAAGATCGTGGACATACGTGGCTATATCGACCGACATAGACGGCCCTTTCTCTTAGATGTTTGCCAACCATGGTAGCCGATTTGCACGCATCCTCGCCGACGGCGGTAGAATTGGTCAACCCGAAACACCGCAACGAATGGAAGCATCACATGGCGCTCATCACTTCGTACCACGTCCCCGGCCTGTATGTTGAGGACCACAGCATCGATGTCCCTCTCGACTGGCGCGGCCTTGAGCCAATGCTTTTGGCCGTCGGCAGCACCATGCGCCGCGGCGCCATGCCGGCGCCCATCGCTGGCGCGCCCGAGAGCATCAAACTCTTCTACCGCGTGGTTTGCGCGCCCGACCGCATCAACGACGACCTACCGCTCCTCCTCTTTTTGCAGGGCGGCCCCGGCGGCGAGAGCCCGCGTCCGCTGTCGCCCACAAGCGATGGCTGGATCGAGGAGGCCGTTAAGCATTTCCGCGTCGTGCTGGCCGACCAGCGTGGCACCGGGCGCAGCAGCTGCGTGGACGGGCGCACGATTGCCGCCTTGGGCGATCGCGCCGAGGCAGCAGGAGCCGATGCGGCCCGCTCGCAGGCGGACTTCCTCAAGCGCCACCTCGCCAGCTCCATCGTGCGCGACTTTGAGTACCTGCGCCTGGTGGGCTTTGGCGGCAAGCCCTGGGTCACACTCGGGCAGAGCTACGGCGGCTTTTTGACACTGAGCTATCTGTCGCTCTTCCCCGAGGGCGTGGCGGCAAGCTTTACCTGCGGCGGCATTCCACACGTGCCGGCGAGCGCCAGCGAGGTCTACGCACACACCTTCCCGCGCATGGCGGCCAAGACTCAGCAGTATTACGACCGCTACCCCGCCGACGTCGAGCGCGTGGCGGCCCTGGCAGATGCCCTCGAGGAGCAAAAGCCCATGCTGCCCGACGGCTCGCCGATGACGGTCGAGCGCCTGCAGCTCATGGGCAGCGACTTTGGCATGAAGCCGAGCTTTGAGCGCATGCACTGGATCATCGACCATGCGTTTGTTGATGGCGACGGCACGCTGAGCTGCGGCTCCTCGGTATCCGACAGCTTTTTGATGCGCGCCTTCGAGCGCACCAACACGCGTACAAACCCGCTGTACTGGACGCTGCAGGAGTTCATCTACGCCGATGGCGACACCATGCCCATCCGCTGGGCCGCGGCAGAAGAAAAGGCACACCGCGCCGAGTTCGATACCCTCGCGCGCCCGCTCATGTTTACCGGCGAGGCCATGTTCCCGTGGATGTTCGAGCAGATGCCCGAGCTTAAGCCCTTCAAGCCCGCGATGGATCTGCTGATGGAAGACATCAGCTGGGACAAGATCTACGACCCGCAGCGCCTGGCCTGCAACGAAGTACCACTCCAGGCTGCGGTGTACTTCGACGACATGTACGTCGATTCGGGCCTGCAGCTCGACACACTCAGCCGCGTAGGCAACTCGCATGCCTGGGTGACGAACGAGTTTGAGCACGATGGCCTGCACGGCAGCGTGGTATTCAAGCACCTCTTCGACGAAGCCCTCAACCGCGGAGACCTGCGCCGGATCTTCTAGCAAAGGAGTGTCCCCGTCCACCGGCACAAAAAGAGCGTCCCCTAGTGCAGAATAAGTGCCGGCAACAACAATGCCGCAGGTAGAGGTCGGAAAGCGAAAACGCCCCTAAGCGAGCAAGGTGACGTGAAAGAGGAGGGCATTGACCTTTTGGTCATGCCCGACGATTGAACGTCAGATTGCCGCTTAGGGGCGTTTGCAGCGTCGAGCAGTTACGCGGTTCGTAGAACCGCGTAACTAACAAATGAGCATGGCATCGCCAAAGCTGAAGAAGCGGTAACGCTCCTCGATGGCGGCGGCGTAGGCATCCATGATCTGGTCGCGGGAGGCAAGCGCGCTCACGAGCATCATGAGCGTAGAGCGCGGCACGTGGAAGTTCGTGATCAGTGCGTCGACCACGTGATAGGTCGAGCCGGGCATGAGGTAGAGCTGCGTTGTCGCGTTCTCGCGCACCACGATATCGCCGCGGCCGAGCGTGTCGGCGCCGTCCTCGCGGCCCTCAAAATAGCGCGCCGTCACAGCCGGATCGGACACCGGCGCCTCCGCATCGAACGCACTCTCGAGCGAACGCACTGCGGTGGTGCCGACGGCGATTACGCGGTGCCCCTCGGCCTTCGCCTTATGCACGGCGTCGACAACTTCCTGCGACACGTGGTAGCGCTCGGTGTGCATGACGTGCTGCGTAGGGTCGTCCTCCTCAACCAAGCGGAAGGTGTCGATGCCCACCTCGAGCTCAACGGCGGCAAACTTCGCACACTTGGCCTCGAAAGCGGCCATGAGCTCGGGGGTAAAGTGCAGACCCGCCGTGGGAGCGGCAGCCGAGTGCTCCTCCTTCATGGCGTAGACGGTCTGGTACTTCTCGGGATCGCCTTCGTAATCGGTAATGTAGGGCGGCAGAGGCACGTGACCGGCGGCGTGAATGGCCTCGTCGAGCGTGCGCGGCTCGCCGGCGGCATTGCAACCGGCCGGCTCAAAGCGCACCAGACGGCCACCGCGGCTATCGGTGACAAAGTCGACGACCTCGGCCGTCAGCACCACGGGAGCCCCTTCGGGCGCATGGGCGCCACCGGCGCGATACTCAATCTGAGCACCGGGCTTCAGACGCTTGCCCGGCTTGACCAGGCACTCCCAAACGTGACCCAGCGGGTCAATGTCTTCACGGCGCTTGAGCAGCAGCGTCTCGACCACGCCACCCGAGCCCGTCTTGCGACCGATCAGGCGGGCCGGCATCACGCGCGTCTTGTTGATGACGAGTACATCGCCCGGCTCGATATAGTCGATGATGTCGCGGAAGATGCGGTGCTCAACGGTGCCGCCATGCTCCAGCGGCGTTCCCGCCTCGGAGCCCTTGCGATCCACCACCAGCAGGCGGCAGGAGTCGCGCGGCTCGGCAGGTGCCTGGGCAATCAGTTCCTCAGGAAGGTTGTAATCAAAATCATCGGTACGCATAGACACGTCGATTCTCCTTATATAGCTAAAGTCCGCTCTACATCCTAGCAGGCTGACGTCCCAAATGAACTACTTTTTGGCGGCTTTGCGCTCGTCGCGGATACGGGCGCGGTCCATGGCCGCCTCGACGGCCGAGAATCGGCAGCCGCAATAATTCTGCCGATACATGCCCAGCTCGCGCGAACGGCGTGTCGCCTCGGGATAATACGGACGAAAATCGCGAATGACCGGGACGAGCCCATGTGCCGCCGCCAAGCGCTCCAACACATCATTGCAGGTTTCGAACAGCTGATACGGCGAGACGGCGAGCGTCGTGCCCACAAACTCAAACCCACGCTCCTGGGCCACACGGCATGCCTCGGCCAGGCGCAGGGCATAGCACACGCGACAGCGACGGGGTCGATCGGCGCCCAGCGGGGCCACGCCGACCTCCCAGCGCTCGCGGTCCTCGCCTGCCTCGATAAGCTCGATGCTGCCGTCGGCACACCACCGGCGCAGCTCGTCCAAGCGGCGCTGCCATTCATCGCGCGGCTGAATATTGGGGTTGGTCCAGCAAATCGTAGGCTCAAACCCCTCCTCGCGCAGCAGACGAACCGGCTCCAGCGAGCACGGCGCGCAGCAAGCGTGCAACAACAACGGCCTCATCAACAGCTCCTCCCCCGCAATGATTTTTCTGGGACGGGGATTAAAAAATCATTGCGTACCTAATGATTTTTTAATCCCCGTCCCAGAAAAATCATCCCAAAAGACTACCTTGCGAAAAAGCGCACGCCAAAGGACGTGTCCTCGCAGGCAACAATGCGGCGGTCGCGCAAAATGGTCCGCACGTAATACCAATCGCCCACACAGCCCGACAAATGCAAGCCGGCCGCCAGGTAGCACAGCAGCGGATAGCCCGAAAATGCAAACCCCAGGGCAAACGCCGCCGTCACAACAACCGTCGGCGCCAGGCAAACTGCCACGTATCGCCGGCGCGAATAGACCACGCCCGCGGCGCTTGCATTGATCATCGCCGTCTCGCGATTCGCCCCAAAGGTCACCTTCGCGCCCGCAGGCGCCAGAAGCTTAAAAAACACACCGTGCACCAGCTCGTGCACGGCAAATGACGCCGCCGAAACCGCAGCCAAGCCGACTATCCAGCCCAAAACCGCCGTCCAGCCGCCCGCGTCCGCCACATCCAAGTCTGCGGGCCCGCCCAGCAGCATAAACACCGGCACCAGGCACACGGCAAACACCACAAGCACGGCCATCCCCCACACAAAGCAGGCGTGCAGAAAATCCTCGTCCTCAAACGCATGTATGTTGGAAATCTCATTCATAGCATCTTAGGATAGCGCCCCTGCCACGTACCCGTCCGCATGTGCGATAATGTCGAACGATATGCACGAATTGACCACCGCGTCGTCAGGCCTTGCGCCCGGCCGCGCTCTCACCATATGCGAAGGAGTCCCATGGCATCCAAATACTCCATGAACGACCGTCCCAGCTGGCCTCGCCGCGCCATCGTTACCGCCGGCGAGCCCTACGGCAACAAGGGCCTTCACTTTGGCCACGTCGGCGGCGTCTTTGTCCCGGCCGACTTCTTCGCCCGTTTCCTGCGCGACCGTCTGGGCCGCGAAAATGTCATCTTCACCTCGGGCACCGACTGCTATGGCTCGCCCATCATGGAGAGCTACCGCAAGCTCAAGGAGAACGAGGGCTACGACAAGTCCATCGGCGAGTATGTCGAGTCCAATCACTCCCGCCAGGCCGCGACCCTCAACAACTACAACATCAGCTGCGATATCTACGGCGGCTCGGGCCTTGAACCGGCTGCTCAGATTCACAACGAGGTGACCGCCGAGATTATCGAGCGCCTGCATGAGCAGGGCACCATCTCCAAGCGCTCCACGCTGCAGTTCTACGACGCCAAGGCCGGCACGTTCCTCAACGGCCGTCAGGTGATCGGCCGCTGCCCCATCCAGGGCTGCAAGTCCGAGAAGGCGTACGCCGACGAGTGCGACCTGGGTCACCAGTTTGAGCCCGAGGAGCTCATCGCTCCCAAGAGCCAGCTCACCGGCGAGGTGCCCGAGCTGCGCCCGGTCGACAACCTCTACTTCGACCTGCCGGCCTACCTCGACATTATGAAGACCTACACCGCCAAGCTCGCCCAGAACCCGCAGGTTCGCTCCGTGGTCTCCAAGACCATGGAGGAGTGGCTGCTACCGGCACAGCTCTACATCCAGAACAAGTTCCGCGAGGCCTTCGACGCCGTCGAGGATCAACTGCCCGAGCACACCGTGCTGGAGCCCGAGGGCAACAAGAGCAGCTTTACCGTCACCTTCCCCAGCTGGAAGGAGCGCGACGACGCCCACGCGGTGCTCGCCAACGGCGGCGTGCGCTTCCGCAGCGGCAAGGCGCTCGTGCCCTTCCGCATCACCGGTAACATCGACTGGGGCGTTCCGGTGCCCGAGGTCGACGGCGTGAACGACGTCACCTGCTGGTGCTGGCCCGAGAGTCTGTGGGCGCCCATCAGCTACACCCGCACCGTGCTCGCCCGCGATGCCCGCGCCGCCGGCGTAACCGAGGGTATCGCCGCCCAGGACGCCGCCCTCATGGGCGAGCCCGCCGCCGATTCCACGCAGGTACCCGCACCCACCTACCTGCACAGCTCGCTCGACTGGCGCGACTGGTGGTGCTCTGACGACGCACAGATCTACCAGTTCATCGGCCAGGACAACATCTACTTCTACTGCATCGCGCAGACCGCCATGTGGGAGGCCCTGGGCTGGAACCTCACGCAGAGCACCGTCAGCGCCTGCTACCACCTGCTCTACATGGGCAAAAAGGCCCGCTCGTCCTCGCAGACGCCTCCACCGCCGGCAGACGACCTGCTCAACCACTACACCTGCGAGCAGATGCGCGCGCATTGGCTGTCGCTCGGCCTGTCCGAGAAGCCGGTGAGCTTTAGCCCCAAGGCATATGACACGCGCGTGACCGGCAAGGACAAGGACGGCAACGAGGTGCGCGCCTGCGACGACAAGCGCGTTATCGACCCGGCCCTTAAGGAGAGTGCCCTTTTGACCGGCGTGTTCAACCGCCTGGCCCGCAGCTGCTTCTACGGCGTCGCCGTCAAGGAGGGCGACGAGAGCCCCTATCGCAACGGTTGCATTCCGGCCGGCGCCGCCTCTGCCGCCGTGGTCGAGGCTGCCGAGCAGGCCGCCCTTGCCTTTGAACAGGCCATGTACAAGTTCGAGACACACCGTGCGCTCGCCGTGTGCGACGACTACCTGCGCGCCGCCAACAAGCGTTGGAGCGATGCCTCCAAGGCCGCCAACAAGCTCGAGGGCGAGCCGGCCAACGCCGCCATGAAGCAGGCCCTCGTCGACGCCTTCACCGAGCTGCGCGTGGCGACCGTCCTGATGCACGGCATCGTCCCGGCCGGCTGCGAGCTCATCTGCGAGTACTTCGACGTCGACCCGGTCGCTTTCTTTAGCTGGGATAACATCTTTGCCTCCACGGACGAGTTTGTGGAGAGCCTGGGCGAGAAGCCCGGCGAGCACCGCGTAAAGCCGCTGCCCCCGCGCTTCGACTTCTTTAGCAAGCACGAGAGCCAGTACTAAAGCACGCCAGCAGCAGCGTACCCGGAAAGTAGTCAAATTGGGACGGGAAGGAAAGACGGATGTCCAAGCCGCGTCGTCGTAAGCAGAAAAAGCAGGTTAAGCCCGAGCTCAAGCTCAGGCAGTTTGCCGCCACCGAGCTTTCCGACCAGCTTGCCGCCCAACACTCCGCCGCCGACCTGCCGCGCTTTATGGTCGACACGGTCGCCGGCGCCTATGCGCCCGCCGAGGCCGAGCTCATGATCAAGGGCTTCGGCGCCGCGGACACACGCCCGGTCACGCTGCGCGACAACACGCTCAAGGCAACCGCCGAGGCCCTCGC
>URFU01000032.1 GCA_900547125.1 uncultured Collinsella sp. | reverse complement strand
AGAGGCAGATCGGATGCGAGCCATCAGGTAAGGTCACCCCTCCCCCATGTAACCATCCTGTAAATCATAGCGGCGCACTCGAGTTTTACCGTGATGCGGTCGCGCCTGGCGCTCCACTGTGCTAAAGTATCCCGAACGTTCAAACGACTACGAGGGGAACTAGAAGATGGCACGTGTGCACAACTTCTCAGCTGGCCCGGCCGCGCTGCCTACAAGCGTGCTCGCCGAGATCGCCGACGAGATGATGGACTACCGCGGTTGCGGCATGTCCGTGCTCGAGATGAGCCATCGATCTAGCATGTACCAGCAGATCATCGACGACGCCGAGGCAACCCTGCGCCGCCTGCTGAGCATCCCCGACAACTACCGCGTCCTGTTTTTGCAGGGCGGCGCCACGCTGCAGTTTGCGGGCGTCCCCATGAACCTCATGCGCCGCGGCCGCGCCGGCTACGTCGTGACCGGCAACTTTGCCAACAAGGCGTACAAGGAGGCCGCCAAGTACGGCGAGGTCGTGCTGCTCGCGAGCTCCGAGGACACCAACTTCGACCGCATTCCCACCATGTCCGACGTCAACGCGCGCATTGCCGCCGAGACCGCGGGCGACGGGCTCGACTACGTCTACATCTGCCAGAACAACACCATCTTCGGCACCATGTACCACGAGCTGCCCACTTGCGGCGATGTGCCGCTGGTCGCCGATGTCTCGAGCTGCTTTTTGTCGCAGCCGCTCGACGTTGAGCGCTACGGGCTCATTTACGCCGGCGCACAGAAAAACGCCGGCGCCGCGGGCGTGACCGTGGTCATCGTGCGCGACGACCTCATCGCCGATGGCCCCGCCTTTGCGCAGACGCCGCAGTACCTGGACCTTAAGACCCAGGCCGCCAAGGGTTCCATGCTCAACACGCCCAACACCTTTGGCATCTACGTGTGCGGCAAGGTGTTCCATTGGGTGGAGCAGACCGGTGGACTTGCCGCCATGGCCGAGCGCAACTGGGCCAAGGCCAACCTGCTCTACGACCTGCTCGAGCACAGCGAGCTTTTCCATGGCACCACGCAAGCCGACAGTCGCTCCATCGCCAACGTCACTTTCCGCACCGGCGACGCCGAGCTCGATGCGACCTTTGTCGCAGGCGCGGCCGAACACCAGATTCAAAACGTCAGGGGCCATCGCCTGGTGGGCGGCATGCGCGCCAGCGTCTACAACGCCGTAACCATGGAAGACGTGCAGGCCCTGGCCTCGTACATGAAGGACTTCGAAGCACAGCATAGTTTGAGTCCGCGATCTAACTAGCCCGCAACGCGCGGGCCGACCAGCCACTTCAAACCACCTGTTTAAACCAAACCTGCTAAGGAGTTTTTCCATGCGTAAGATTAAGACCATCGACGACATCACTAAAGACGGCAAAGTCGAGTTTGGCGAGGGCTATGAGTTTGTGGACACCGCCGAGGAGGCCGACGCCATCCTAATGCGCTCGACCGACCTGCACGGCTACGAGCTGCCCGAGGGCATCCGCGCCATCGCCCGCTGCGGCGCCGGCGTCAACAACATCCCCATCGAGGAGTACGCCAAGAAGGGCGTCGTCGTCTTTAACTCCCCCGGTGCCAACAGCAACGCCGTCAAGGAGCTCGTCCTGGGCATGTTGGTGCTCTCGAGCCGTGGCGTGGTGCAGTCGATGAACTGGGTGCGCGACAACGCTGACGATCCCGAGATTCAGGTCGATGCCGAGAAGGCCAAGAAGGCCTTTGTGGGCCGCGAGCTCAAGGGCAAGCGCATCGGCGTCATCGGTCTGGGTAACGTGGGCTCCAAGGTCGCCAACGCCTGCGTCGACCTGGGCATGGACGTCTACGGCTACGATCCGTTCATTTCCGTCGAGCACGCGTGGGTGCTGAGCCGCGAGGTGCAGCGCGTGGGCACGCTCGAGGATCTGTGCCGCGGCTGCGACTACCTCACCGTGCACGTACCCAGCAAGGCCGACACCATCGGCATGATCAGCACCGAGCAGATTAACCTGCTGGCGCCCGACGCCGTGCTCATCAACTACGCACGCGAGACCATCATTGACGAGGACGCCGTCGACGCTGCCCTGCGTGAGGGCAAGCTGAGCTGGTTTAGCTGCGACTTTGCCACGCCCAAGACCGTCAAGATGCCCAACACGTTTATCACCACGCACTCGGGCGCCGGCACTGGCGAGGCCGAGGCCAACTGCGCCGACATGGCCATCAGCGAGCTCAAGGATTACCTGGAGAACGGCAACATCGCGCACAGCGTCAACTACCCCGCCTGCAGCATGGGCAAGGCGCGCGCCGCAAGCCGCATTGCCTGCCTGCACGCCAACGTGCCCAACATGATCGGCCAAATCACGGCCATCCTGGCCAAGGACAACGCCAACGTGCAGCGTATGACCAACGAATCCGCCGGCGAGAACGCCTACACTATGTTCGACACGGACGAGCACCTGGACAGCAGCACCATCGAGGCGCTCAAGCAGATTCCGTCGATGTATCGCGTACGCGTGATCAAGTAGCGTCGACGCCAAGCCTGCCAGACAGGCCACGACGCCCATTCGGCCCCCGTTTTCACAAAACGGGGGCCGAATTCGTTGCTCCCGGCGGCTTGAAAAGTGCTACCCAGAACAAGTTGTTTCAGATAATCGACAGTGAGGCTCAAGTCACTAAGCACAACTGCTTTTATAAACAGCTTTAGCAGGGGTTTTAGTAGGTAAAAAACGATCTCTATATGCCAAATTTAAGTTGACTGTCCATTTTCCGAAATAACTTGTTCTGGGTAGCACTTTTAAAGCTAATTCCAAGGCGAAATTAAAGCCTTTTTTGCGCCCAAGACTCTAGCCCCCGCGGCCGTTTTCCACCCGCGCGGCTACATTCCCGCCCAATCGATAAAAATCTCCTCACGAAGCCGCCGTTCGAGCTCTTGCTGCCGCGGTGTCTTGTCTTTCAACGGCATATCGAGATAGGACATGATGAGTTCCATCACTACATGGAAGGCATCGGAGTCGACCAGCTGACCATAGGTCATCAGAACGACGGGATATCCCATGGCTTGCAGGGCCGTCGTTCGATCGGAGTCCGAGATCTTGGATTCTATGGATCCGTGAATGGCTTTACCTTGGCATTCAACCAGGCACTCTCGGCTGCCGTCCTTATTTGCCAGCATAATATCGGCGTAGCGCCTATCAAGCCCCGAAATCAGGCGGGCGCTGCGCGTCATGCGAATCTCGACGTTATTGGTAAGGCGCAGCCCTTCGCCGCCGCGCAGCCTCGAAAGGCCAAACAGCATCGAAGCTTGGACCTCAAGCGGCGATGCCACAATCCCCGTAATGCATTTCGCGGCACGCGTGAACGATTTAGCACCGCGGAGCCCCTGGATCTTATTTGCGAACTCCGTAAGTTCAGAAAGCTCGATCAAGGGAGGTCGTTTCCACAAGTCCGTTGGATTCCCCGAGGTATCCTTTACGTTTTCCCAGCCCAACCGTGCGTCACCCCATCGGCCCCCATATGCCTGCTCAAGCGCCAACTTTACCTGAGGCGCAATCTTGCACACGGCAAAGGTACCGCACATCTCATACATGCACATGATCAGACGCTCGTTTGAGACCGAGGAAGCCAGGGTCAGCAGCGTAAAGAGCGGGGACGCGGCATCAAGGCCAAACTCTGTCTGCCGCACGGAGCCAAACGGCCTCTCCCCATTCCAAACATGCCTGACAATGCGATCGCCCTTACGTCCGCAGCTGCCCTGTGCCAACACGTGTAACGGGGTGCCCAGGAAATGTTTGACGAGCGGATGCTCACAAAGACGTTCCCTGCACGGATCGTCCACAGAATCGGGCAGGTCCGGCATTATTGCCAAAACCTGTGGAGGTATCCGGTGATACCGAAAGGCAGATATGTCGCACAGCATGTCGTCCATGAAGGGTACGTACCCGCTGCGTCGCTTGTGAACCCGCCCGGACGGCAAACGCGATGGCTCGGCCTGCGAACGGTAAATGCTGCTACGTGCACGACGCGAATCTGCAGGTGACTTACAATCGGTTTGCAAAGCAAACTGATTCTAAGGTTTCATATGGTTGATGATGACGAGGGCGGCTATCGCCCCTTTGTCGTGCCCGACCACGCCAAGGTCTGGGCCGACATGCGCCTGACGCCGCCGACCGATACGGCCGCCGCGATCAACATGGTCGAGCAGGCCACTGCCACCGCCGAGGCCGCGGTTCCCGGTTGCCATGGCAGTTTCGCCGTGACGGGCGATCGCCCCGCCATCGAGCGCGACCCGAACTCTCCCCTTCTAGCTGCGCTCAAGCGCGCCGCCGATGACGTGACGGACGCGGACACGACCGGCGGCTTCTTTACCGGCTGCACCGATACCGCCGTCATTGCCGGCAAGACGGGTAACCGCAATTGCATGAGCTACGGCCCCGGCTCGTTAGCGCTCGCGCACAAGCTCAACGAGTATGTGCCCCATGCCGATATCGTTCGCTGCCAGAACGTGCTCATCGCGCTTGTTGACAACACGCTCTGGGACGCAAGCGCCCAAGTTGGGGCATAATAAGCCGCGAACAAACCGACTCACGCGTTAGGACCGCCCATGAAAGCACTTCCGTTTCCCTGCATCCGCCCAGCTCAGGACCGCGTGCTCGAAGCGCTGCCGCAGATGGGCGGTATCCTGAGCAGCAACGACGCCCTGCGCGACGCCATCGCCGACGGGCTTATGCTCAAAGATCCGGGCGCGGCGTATTACGTGTACGAGTGCTCGGGCGAACCGGGTCGCGTGACGGGTGTCGTGGCGATTTGCCCGGGCGGCGTACTGGCGGGCGACGGCGCGACCCCCGCAGGTACAGCTGCAGCCGCCCGTGCAATCGCCGCGCTTAAGGTGCAGCCCCGCCCTGTAACGCTCGTCTACGAAGCATCACCCGTCATGGATATCATCCTCGGCGCCGCCAAAGAGGGCGCGTCGCTCTATGCCGTCACCGACCCCGCCGGCATTACGCACCGTGTGTGGGAGGTCAAGCGCGAGGACGCCGTCGGGGCCATCCGAGCCATGCTCGCCCAGGCACCAGAGCCGGCGCTGGCTGACGACCCCACCTATGCCGCCGCGCTGACAGGGGCGGCGCAGCTCCTGGCAGACGAGGCCCGCACAGCCGGCACCTACACGGGCAAAGAGCCGTTCAACTTTACCGTTGCCGCGTTATTCCCCGCCGCACAGGTCGCCGGCGGCGCACCGCAGGTTCCAACGGGCCTGCTCACCCACCAGATCGCACGGTTCTAACAGGGCGTAAACGCCCAGTACAAAGACTCGGCCGCTCAACAAACAAGGGGCGGGGATACATGCGCATGCATCCCCGCCCCCTTCACATCGAGCAATGTGTCGGCAATCCACGTCGCCACGCCCAGGCTACCCGCGCTGCGGACCCGCTGCCGCCACCAGCGGCGCAAGACCCAGCTCGCGCGCATAATCTTCCTGCGTAAAGACTTCGACCAGGTCAAACGTATCGGTTGCATCGTCAAATGCAAAATGCAGCACCGAGCAGTTGCCCGGAACGCGCTCGCGCTCGTCGGCCGCCACTCCCCTCACGTGGTCCAAAAATTCCTTGATGGACGAGGCGTGGCTCACCGCGAGCACGCACTCGTGGTCCGGACGTCGCATAAGATCGGTCAACGTCGCCACCATGCGCTCGCGCACCTGCATCTGCCCCTCGCCGCCAAATTGGCGGTAGAAGTCACGCCACGGACGCTCGGGCATGAGCATCACGCGCTCGGCCTCAAAATCGCCAAAGAACCACTCGCACAGACCGTCCAGGCGCTCGTAGGCAAGGCCCGGCCACAGGTTGGCGATAGTCTGCTCGGTGCGATGCAGCGTCGAGGTGTAGGCGTGGTCGGGCTCGATGCCACGCGCTCGCAAGAACATGCCAGCGCGCGCCGCCTGCTCGCAGCCCAACTGCGTGAGCGGCGAATCACTCCAGCCCTGAATAATGCGCTTGAGGTTAAATATCGTCTGTCCATGACGGACCAGATACAGGTCTTTATTCATAGGGGTCCTTTCGTCCGTTACCAATCAAGGAGCGAAAACGCCCCGTCGCAATAGCCAAAATGAAGCACGGCACCGTTGTCGGGCTGCTCTCCCCCGCCGGCCACGCATCTAAGAAACTCCTGGCAGGCTGAGCCGTGGGAAACGGCCAGCACGCAGTCGTGCCGAGGCCGGGCCATGATGCGGGACAGCGCCGCGACCATACGTGCGCGAAGCTCACTTTCCGACTCGCCACCAAAGGCGACCGGATAATCGCCCCAGGGTTGCGCCGGCATCTCGCGGTTTGATGTGCCCTCCAACGATCCCAAATGCCACTCGCGCAGGTCATCGACCAGCTCTAAGGAACGGCCCTCGCCAATGATCAGCTCTGCCGTACACCGTGCCCGACCCAACGGAGACGAATACGCATGGTCAAAGGAGATGCCACGCGCCTTAAACGCCGCACGCGTAGCCAGCGCTTGCTCGCGCCCGCGCGCCGTAAGCGGCGAATCGTGCCAGCCCTGCAAAATGTTCTGCACATTGAGCTCGGTCTGCCCATGCCGCGCCAAATACAAATCGGCCACATGCCCCCCTCGTACCACCACAAAGGGGACGGGCACCTTTGTGGTGATTTTGCCGCCGGATCGCACCGCAACGACGCAGCTACACCAGCACGTCGGCAAGCGGGCGCTTGGGCACGTGATGCACCTGCGCCTCGTCGCGCCAGTAATTTATAGAGCCGTCGGGGTTGGAATCAATCGCGTCGATAACTTGAGTCTCGGCCGGCACGCCAAAGGCCATGATCAGCTTGAGCTCGTACTTGTCGCCGTCAAGTCCCATGACATCAATCGCACGAGGTGGAAAGGCCTTGAACATGCACGCCGCCACCTCGGGCGTAGCGCTGCGGGCGGCGAGCATCATCGTTTGCGCGGCGATACCAGCGTCTGCCTCGGTGATTGGCGCGGCAGGCTTGCCCGGAGCGGGACGCTCGGCAAGGATCGCGATATAGCCGGTCGGGCGCTCGCCCTCGGCAGGGCCTGCCCAGTCCTTGAGCGCGCCGGCCCATGCAAGCTCGTCAAATAAGCTCGCACACTTCTCGGCATCGCTTACCACGTGAAAACGCAGACGCTGAGCATTAGCGCCGCAGGGAGCCAGGTGCGCCAGTTCCGCCAGCTCGAGCAAAAACTCGCGCGGCACGCGCATGGACTCGTCAAAGCGGCGGCATGTGCGGGCACGACGGACCAGTGCGTCAAACGATTCCAGCCCGAGCTTTTCGCAACCTTGCTTTGCCATCAACTCCACGCTCGACGGCGCCGCGGGAACAGCTTCGTTCATAGAGACCCCCAATACAAGGCAATTGTTCTTAGGAAAATCTAACCTAAAACGCAGGCAATAACGAACAGAGCCGCAATGTTCTACACCTGTTGAATAGAAAAACGCGACATGGGGAACAACGAGAACAAATCGGGACCTTTGGGTTACACTTCACCCTCCCCGACCCATACGCCGGTGCCTTTAGGCGATACTTGTTGTAGCAGCTGCGGCATACGCCGCAAAAACGACAATGACGGCAAACGCCGCGCGGAAAGGAGACCTCATGGGTATCTTTAAGAACGACGACCAGCAGTCGAATCTGTTTGGATTTGACGAGAAAAGCATGGCAGGCAAGGCAATCAAGGCCGTGCGCTGGATCTACGCCGTCACGGGCGTCATCGCGCTGCTTGCCGGCATCGCGCTGCTGTTTGCACCCGCCAAGTCCCTCGTCTTCCTGACGACCGTCCTGGGCTTCTACTTTATAATTACGGCAGCCATCAGGCTGTTCACCGCCATTTTTGAGCCGCTGCTGCCCGCCGGCTGGCGCGTGACGAGCATCATCTCCAACCTGCTCATCATTCTGGGCGGCGTCATAATCCTGCGCAATCAGGCCTTCTCGACCGCGACGCTCACCACGCTCGTGGTGGTCGTGGCTGGCTTTGGCTGGATTGTCGAAGGTGTCATGTCCATTCTGGAGTCCGAGCTTTCGTCTAACCGCGCCCTCGCCATCCTGAGCGGCGCGCTCTCCATCATCGCCGGCATGTTCGTGTTTATCTATCCGCTGTGGTCGGCAAAGATGCTCGTCATCTTTAGCGGCGCCGCGCTCCTGGTGTTTGGCGTGACGCTGATTATTCGCGCTATCCGCTTTGGCAAGCTGGTGCACTAGATGCCGCGGACGCTGTTTATTGATGCCGACGCCTGCCCGGTTACGCGCGAGTCGATCGACTGCGCGCGGCGGGCGGGCGTCGCCGTCGTTATCGCCGGCAACAGCACACAGAACCTGGAACGCCACATTCGCCGCGACGATCCGCGCGACGTCGAGCATGCGCGACGCGGATTTTGGGTCACGACGCTCGATGTGAGCGTGGGCGCCGACAGCGCCGACTTTGCCATTGTCGAACGCCTGCAGGCGGGCGACGTAGTCGTGACGCAGGACATTGGCCTGGCGAGCATGGTGCTCGGCCGCGATGCCTCCGCCATCGGCGTGCGCGGGCGCGTGTACGACAAGGCGACCATCGACATGCAGCTGTTTATTCGTCACGAGGAAAAGAAGGTGCGCCGCGCTGGCGGTCGCACCCGCGGGCCAGCAGCCTTCACCAGCGAAGACCGCGCCCGCTTTAAGCGCAACCTCACCGAGCTGCTGCGCTAACCAAGGCAGATTTTTGGGACATGCCTAAAAATCTGCCTTTTTGTTTTGGACGGTGTGAGCGCTCAGGATCCGTGGCTCAACAAAAAAAACGGGCTTCAAAATGCCATGCGTCGCCGCATTGTGCAGACGCCGCGCATGGCTATTTTGAAGCCCGTTTTGTTAGGCCTACTTAGAGGCCGAAGGCAGATAGGATAAGGCCCCAGCCGGCGCCGATGACGTACATCATGACCAGGAACACGGCATTTTCGCGGGCACTGCGATTGGTGCGGAACAGCACCAGATAACCCACACCGGCGGAAATGAGCGTGCCGGCGAGCATCGGCGCCAGCTGCAGTGCGCCTTCCAGATACAGCTGCGTAATGACCACACTCGCCGAGCAGTTAGGGATCAGGCCGACAAGCGCCGAACCCAGGACGGCGAGCGTCTCGTTGCCGCGCAGGAACTGCTCGATCGCGGACTCGCCAAAGGTCTCGAGCACGGCGACCAGAATCAGCGTCACCAGGAAAATGAATACCGATACCTGCACGGTATGCGAGATGGCGCTGCGGATAATCGACAGGACGGGCGCACCTTCGTGTGAGTGGGAGTGACCGTGGTCATGATGGTGTTCATGCTCGCCCTCATGACCGTGATCGTGGCCATGTCCGTGTTCGCGCTCGTCCTCATCCTCGCCTTCATCACAACCGCAATGGTCACGCTCGCACAGCTCATGGATGTGGTCGGCGCTCACGCCCGCCTCGGCAACCTCGTCGATGATGTCACCGCCGCTATGGTCGTCATGCGCGCAGTTAACGTGCGCCGGATTGACAGTGGTCCCCAACACGGTACGACGAATCGCCGCATGCGCACGGGCATTGCGACGCAGACCGCGAATGGCGGCATCTACGATAAAGCCCGTGACCAGCGCGATCAGCGCTTTCGAAGCCAAAAGCATCGCCATAGTCTGCACGGGAACCTGCTCGGCAAGTAGCAGCGGCAGCTTCTCTTCGGATGTCGAGAGAAACACCGCCACCAGGGTTCCCAGCGTCACGACGCGACCGGCGTACAGCGTTGCCGCCATGGCCGAAAAGCCGCACTGCGGCACCATGCCCAGCAACGAGCCGACCACGGGGCCAGCGGCGCCGGCGCGCTTGATAGCGCCGTTAACGCGATCGCCCGCAACATGCTCAAGCGTCTCGAGGACCAGATATGTCACCAACAAGAACGGCACCAGCGAGAGCGTGTCCTTGCCGGCGTCGAGCAGAATATCAATCAGCAAATCCATGACGGATGGAACCTTTCGTGTCTTTCGGCAGCATTGTAAAAGTCCTAGCGGTCAACTAGGGTATTGTAGTTGTCCTAGGCGCGATGCCAATAGTTGCCCATGGTAAACTATCATCTCGCCATAACTCGACAAACCCGAGCCGCACGACGCGGCCCGTCCAAGGAGCAGCATATGAACGTATCGCAAGCACTCGAATACGAGCGCCAGCCGTTTATCCCCATGTTTATCTACGGCGACCACGGCGCCATGGAATCTGAGCGCCAGAAAGGAGAAGAGGCCCTCAAGGTGCTCGAGACCGAGTACTTTACCGCGGAGGACGACCCCGGCTTCGACTTTGCCACCGTGCGCGACCTGGCCGACCGCAACCGCGACCTGTGCGATCAGATTGACGAGGCGCGTCTGCGCAACGTGACGCCCGCGCCGCATTCGCGCGGCCTGTCCGACGCCGACACCTGTGCCGCCATCGGCAAGATGCAAAAGCGCACCGCCGCGTCCGTCATGCGCGAGATCCGCGGCGACCGCGACGCGCTCGGCGTCGCCTACGCCCGCAAGCCCATCCAGGGCACCGTGCTGGGCATCGACATCGAGACCACCGGCCGTGCACCCGAGCGCGGCTACATCATCAACGTGGGTTGGGAGATCATGGACCTCACCAGCGACGCCGTCCCGCACGACGCCGAGGCGCACTACTGCGGCCTGCCCGATATCTACCGCGGCGAGGATGTGCCGTTGTCGAATATCCACCACATCACCTGGGACGACATCGACGGCAAAACGCCCTTCCGCGAGAACAAAGAGCTGCAAAAGCAGCTGCTCAAGCTTATGAAGAAGTACCCGTACATGGCGCACAACGCCGCCTTTGAAGACAGCTGGTTCAAGATCCACTTGGACGGTTACGCCGAGGCACGCCGCGCGGGTAAGATCATCGTCATCGACTCGCGCCAGATCTGCCGCAGCCTGGATGCCGACGTCCGCTCGCTCCCCCGCGAATCCGCGCCCGCCGCGCTCGAGAACTGGGCGCGCCGCCGTGGCACCCTCGCCGCCGACGCCAACGAGCAGCACCTGGGCCTCGACGACACCGACCTCATGCTCCGTACCGTCCAGGCCGAGTTCAACCTCAAGAACCTATTTGCCAAGTAGATTGCCAAGCAGAGGCGCCATTCGCGAGCGATACTCGTCGGGCCATAACGCCCCGCGCAAAAGCGACACGCCGAGGCGTCCCTCTCAAGCAACGCAATGCGGGCCGATAACCAAGTGGATATCGGCCCGTTTTTCCGCACCGCACAACGCAGCTCCCGGCCCTCGGAGCCTAGCCGCCGCACAACTAAGTACAACTAAGAACTTCGTTTGCGCATGTTCAAGCCAAATTACGCATCATTTTTGACGCCGCTTTTGAATCAAAACGGCGCTGACCGGCATCAGTTGTGGAGGCCTGCGTAGCCAGCAAGCTGCGACAATGTTCCAAATGGCATCTTTCTCCATCATTGGCGTCAAACTCTTGGACAGCTTTCGTTATGTCGCAACATTTTGCCTTGGCGTTTATCGCGAACCCCGCCGCCTGGTCTGCCATGCTAGCTGTATGAGTATCGTGCTTTCACATAACACGGCAAAAGCGGTCTACCAAGCCGCATACTCGGTATCCGCAATTGGCACCGAGCCCTGCAGCCCTGCCAAAATCTACGGGGCGCGCCCCAGCAAGGAACTGCTCGACTCTGCCGCCGACTGGCTCGCCAGACACAATGTCGCCCTCGATGACGACGCCCCGCTCGATACAACGGTGTTCGAGCGCGCAAACGTGCGCAACATACCGGGCTGCAAATGCCACGTATCGTCTAAGCGTTTCTCGGGCTCGCGCTTTATCGAACTCGCTGACGGCATCTATATAGTCGGCGTCGAACTCTGCGCGCTTCAGGCCGCAACCTATCTTCCCTTTCGCGAACTTGTGGAGTACTACTTCGAACTGTGTGGCGCCTATTCCCTTGGGCGCGATGCGTCGACAGCCTATACCGAGCGCTTCGCGCTCACTTCGACCTCGAGCCTCAAGCACTTTTTTAACTCCCTCACCGACTGCAAGGGGCTTGAGCTTGCCCGAAAAGCCATCCGGTGCGTGCGGGACGGATGCCGCTCGCCGATGGAAACGGCGTTTGTTATGATGCTCACGTTACCCAGACGCGAGGGCGGGCTGGGCATTAGCGAGATCGAGACCGACTACGAAGTAAAGGTCACAGCTGCCGCAAAAGACCTCACGCGGCGCGAAAAGTTCTATATGGATGCATATCTTAAGCGGTCCCGAACCGACATCGAATACAACGGATTTCAGCACGATGCCGAAGAAGACCGCGCCATTGACGAAGAGCGCAAGAACGCGCTGGCGTCCATGGGCTACGGAATCATTACCGTCAGTCGCTATTCCTTTATGCACGCCAGCGCCTTCGCCAGGGTCATGGAGGCGATCCAGCGAAAGGAGGGCATTCGCCCATCGCGCCTACCCAAAGATTTTGCAATTAAGCAAGAAGAGCTGCGACGATTTGTGCTCAGGAGATTTATCGAGGAAAAGAAGCGTATTGAGGAGCTCCTCTGTCAAGATGCAGAGCAGCGTAGTGTACTTGAGCTCGAACACGCTGTGCTCGAAGGCATCTCGCTGAACGACCCGACAATCAACGATGCCCCAGCCATCGACGACATGCAAGTCATCGAGTTGGATTACCCGGAGTTCGCTCAAACAAGCACTTCCACGCCCGAAGGCAGGGTGTACGGGGCCAGAACAGAGGCGGACTGACGGGGTGGGTACCCAGGCGACGTGCAAAAACGGGAGTTTTCAGCAAAGCCGGGTATCAAGGAGCTTCGAATTGATCTATTTTGCACCGATGCCACTGATTTTGATGTATGTTAGGCAACAACTGGGGAACATCAGTCGGCACTTACACTCCAGTAAAGCCCTGCGGCGGCAAATGCCGCCGCATTATGCAATAAATAACCCCTCGTCAATGCTGAAAACTCCCGTTTTTGTACGTCGCTAGGGTACCCACGTTGGCATCGGCGGCCTTATCCGCGATCATCGATGCCTTTAGCCGCCGCCAGGGCATTCGATAGCAAAATATTTCGTGAATTATATTGACATATGAACATGCGCTCATATACTCGGAAGTAAGTTATATGAGCGCATGTTCATATGAAAGGATATTGCAATGAGCGATCACGCTGATGAAATAAAGTCCGGCATCGACACCACCATCGTGCCCGACGTCCCCACCACCTGCTCGCCCGAGGACCTTCCCGACGAGGAGCTGCTGTACGACCTTGCCGACCTGTTCAAGGTCTTTAGCGACACCACGCGCATCAAGATCCTCTACGCCCTCATGGGCCGCGAGCTCTGCGTGGCAGACATCGCCGAGGCAACCGAGACCTCGCAGTCCGCGGTGTCGCACCAGTTGCGAACGCTCAAGCAGTCGCACCTGGTTAAATTCCGGCGCGACGGGCGCAATATCCTCTACTCGCTTGCCGACGACCATGTCTACACCATGCTCAACCAAGGCATGAGCCACATCTGCGAATAGCGACCAACCACGGTACCAGCGCGGCCTGCACCCAAGCCGCAAAAACAGGGAAAGGAACCCGCCATGAAAAAGCAGTTTAAACTCGACGAGATCGACTGCGCCAACTGCGCGCGCGAGCTTCAGAACGAACTTGCCAAGCTTGAGGGCGTCAAGTCCGTTTCGGTCAACTTTATGACCCAGAAGTTGACGCTCGAAGCCGACGACGCCGAGTTCGACGAGGTCCTCGATCGCGTCGTGGAGTTTACCGCCGACGCCGAGCCGGACTGCGAGATCATTCTCTAGCCCAGGTTACGCTGACTTGCAAGGCCGCGCTTGCTGCGGCCCTTGCTCGCGAAATTATATGAGCAAGTGTTCATACATTCAAATGGGAGGTTTGAATCATGGCGGCCGCCGATCCCAAAAAGAAAAAGAAGAGGCGCAAGAAGAAAGAGTCCCTTGAGCATAAGCGCAACCGTATCCTGGTAGCGCTAGGCATTTTTGCGGTGGTGTACGCCCTCGACGAGCTCGGTACCCTTACCGCCGCATTCGGCACCCCGGGTGACGTCTACGCCAGCTTTGTGCTGTTCCTGGTGCCGTTCCTAATTGCCGGCTACGACGTACTCCAGAAGGCGTTCAGCAACATCCGCCGCGGCAAGGCCTTCGACGAAAGCTTCCTCATGGCGGTCGCGACCATCGGCGCATTTGCCATGGTGCTCTTCCCCGACACCGACCCGCACATGGCCGAAGGCGCCGCCGTCATGCTGTTCTATCAGGTCGGCGAGCTGTTCCAGGCATATGCCGTGGGCAAAAGCCGCAAGTCGATCAGCGCCATGATGGACATCGCGCCCGATTATGCCAACGTCGAGCAACCCGACGGCACACTCGAGCAGGTCTCCCCCGATGACATCGCCGTCGGCACCGTCATCGTCGTCAAGCCCGGCGAGCGCGTGCCCATCGACGGCGTCATCGTCGAAGGCGAGACGCAGCTCGATACCGCCGCCCTTACCGGCGAGTCGGTCCCCCGCCCGGCCAAAACCGGAGACGATATCATCAGCGGCTGCATCAACATGACGTGTCTCATCCACGTGCGCACCACCAAGCCATTTGGCGAGTCCACCGTCGCGCGCGTCCTGGAGCTCGTAGAAAACGCCAGCGAAAAGAAGGCGTGTACCGAGAACTTCATCACGCGCTTCGCCCGCGTCTACACGCCCGCTGTCACCGGCGCGGCTGCGGTGCTCGCACTCGGCGGCGGCCTGGTCACCGGCGCCTGGTCCGACTGGATCCTGCGCGGCCTGACCTTCCTGGTCGTCAGCTGCCCGGGCGCGCTCGTGATTAGCGTGCCGCTCAGCTTCTTTGGCGGCATCGGCGGCGCATCCAAGCTGGGCGTCCTTATCAAGGGCTCCAACTACCTCGAGACGCTCGCCGATGTGGATACCGTCGTCTTTGACAAGACCGGCACGCTCACCAACGGCACGTTTTCGGTCGTGGCGGTACACCCCGAGGCCGGCTATACCGAGCAGTCACTGCTCGAAGTCGCGGCCCTTGCCGAGTCGTTCTCCGACCATCCCATCGCGCAGTCGGTACGCACCGCCTTCCAGGGCGAGCTCGATTCCAAACGCGTAAGCGACTCCACCAATGACGCGGGCCATGGCGTGACGGCGAATATCGACGGCAAGCGCGTCATCGTCGGCAATGCCAAGATGCTTGCTGCGGCCGGTATCGAAGCGCCCAATTGCGAGGTTGTCGGCACGATCCTCCATGTGCTCGTTGACGGCGTTTACGCCGGCCACATCGTGATTGCAGACACCGTTAAGGCAGATGCCGAGCAGACGATCCGCGACCTGCACGCCGCCAGCGTCAAGCGCACCGTCATGCTCACGGGCGACCGCGAGGAGGTTGCAGCGTCTGTGGCCAAGCAACTCGGTCTCGACGAGTTCCATGCGCAGCTGCTGCCAAGCGATAAGGTCGAGCGCGTCGAGGCATTGCTGGCGGCCGAATCGGGTAAGGGCAAGCTCGCCTTTGTCGGTGACGGCATCAACGACGCGCCCGTGCTCACGCGCGCCGACGTCGGAATCGCCATGGGCGCCATGGGCTCGGACGCCGCAATTGAGGCCGCCGACGTCGTGCTCATGGACGACATGCCTTCCAACATTTCCCGCGCGATCCGCGTGGCGCGCAAGACCATGACGATTGTTTGGCAGAACATCATCTTTGCGCTGGGCATTAAGCTGCTGATCCTGGTGCTCGCGGCGCTCGGCATCGCCAACATGTGGCTTGCCGTCTTTGGCGACGTGGGCGTGGCGATCATCGCCATCCTGAACGCCATGCGCGCGATGGGTGTCAAGAACCTGTAGCACTCGTGGTCCCTCCGGCCGGGGCCGGGCTTGGTTTTGAAAACGTCCTCGCGCATGAGGCCCGCCTTTCCTGCTCCTGCGGAGCAGCGGAAAGACGGGCCTCGCGCTGCGGAATGTTTTCAAAACCAAGCCCGGCCCCGGCCTGCGGTGACGTTGCTGGTGGTTCTTGGGCATCGCTTGCTGGCGGGGTTCCTTGTCTGAGTTGGACTTAGTTGGTGGGACTACTGGTCCCGGTCGCTGGTTCGCGCTACTGGGGATCTATTAGGCTTCCGTTGCTGGGCCCGCTACATCTTCCCGACCCAACATCGCCCGTAGCTTCTCAAAGCTTTCCTCGCTCAGGCAATGCTCCATGTGGCAGCCCTCTTGCGAGGCAACCTCGGGCGCTACGCCTGCGTCCTCTAGCAGCCCCACAAAAAAGCAATGGCGCTCCCACATTTGACGGGCAACCTCAAGACCGCGTTCCGTCAGATGCACATCGCGTTTGCCCATCTCTACGTAGCCGTTGTTCTCCAACGCGACCATGGCTTTGGAGACGCTTGCCTTGGTTACGCCCAGGTATTCGGCGACGTCGATCGATCGAACGATGCCTTGGCGCTCCGAGAGCACATAAATAGATTCGAGATAGTCTTCTCCGGATTCACGCAGGGCCATGGGCCGCCTTTCGCGATGATTGTTAGTTAGCCTTTGGATACTTTTCACGGCTAACTTTACCGCAAAAGTTGCCCATGTCTTACTACTTTGCCTAAAAGTTAGCCGTGTTTCACAAAACGAGCGGGACGAAAACAAAATGGGAACACGCCCCGCAAGGAGTGTCCCCAAGTGCCGCCTAAATACCGTTTATCGAAGAAAAAATACCGTTCATCGGTCATAATGGTTGTTCCGGCTTTGGGCTTGTCTACAATAGCTCCCGTAAAAGAAATGCGGAAGGTTACCGAGTCCCTCGGACGTGGGCCTAACCAAAGTCTTTGAACGGGTGTGTCTCTATGGATGCATTCGCTTGATTTTGGTTGGGCTATATTTATGAAGGGACATGCCACCATGGGTTTCTTTTCTCGCCTGATGGGCGGTTCGGATGAGCAGAAGACTGCAGCTTCCGAGTTCGAAATCCTCGCTCCCGTTGCCGGCGAGCTTGTTCATCTAGAAAATACCAATGACCCCGCTTTTAGCAGCCGTGCCGTGGGCGATGGCGTTGCCGTGGTTCCCCAAGAGGGAACGGTGTGCGCTCCTGTTTCCGGCACCGTCGCGGCGCTGTTTCCGACTGAGCACGCGCTGGGCATCATGTCCGACGACAGCTCTGCTCAGGTGATGCTGCATATCGGAATCGACACTGTTAAGCTTGAGGGCAAGGGCTTCCATGCGCTTGTTGCCCAGGGTGACCGTGTCGACGCGGGCCAGCCCCTCGTCGAGGGCGATTTCGACGCGGTTCGCGCCGCCGGCTTCGATCCCACGGTCTTCGTTATCGTGTGCGAGCGCTCGGAGAACTCGACTCTTCGTGAGCATGCTTCCGGCCCTGTTGCTGTTAAAGAGCCTGTCATCTGGCTTTCCGAGTAAATTCTTGTGGTGGGTACCGTGGTTATCAAGCGAGTTTTTAACAACAACGTCGCAATGGTCACTTCGGACGATGGCTCCGAGCTCATCGTCATCGGGCGAGGCCTCTGCTTTGGCCGTCATGCCGGCGATGCCATCGACGAGGCGTCGATCGAAAAGACCTACGCGTTGCAGAAGGGAACTTCTCAGGACTCGCGTACGATTGACCGCTTGGCACATCTTTTGGAGTCCATCCCCACCGTCAACCTCATGATTGCCGAGGATATTGTTCAGATGCTCCGTCGAGAGCTCAATGTTGATATCAACGACAAGATTCTCATTGCTCTCGCAGACCATATCAGCCTTGCTTTGGAGCGCGAGCGCAAGGGCGTCTCCTGTGAGAATCCGTTGCTGCTCGAGATCCAGCAGTTCTATCGCAAGGAGTATGCGCTTGCGGGCCGTGCGCTGCAGATTATCAAGGAGTATATGGGCATCCAGATGAGCGAGGAGGAGCAGGGCTTCATTACGCTGCATATCGTCAACGCCACCATGCCGCAACGCTCCGACCGTCTAATCGTCTCGGTCCAGCTTGTTCGCGACGTGCTCGCGATTGTTTCCAAGCGCTATGCTACGACCCTCGATGACACCTCGTTGCCCTATGAGCGTTTCGTCCGCCACCTGCAGTTTTTCGCACAGCGGGCGCTTGACCCCACGGCCGGGCAAATCAATGGCGACGCGCTGTTCCGAATCGATGAAACGGCGTATCCGTGCGCATTCTCGTGCGCGGACGCCATAGCTGCCCACTTGTCGTCTACCTATAACGTTGTCGTTACCGATGCCGAGAAGAGTTATCTCGCATATCACATTGTTAACCTGCTTGGAGAACCTGGTCTCTAGGCATAACGTGCCCACACATCGATTGATATAAGGCAAGGCTCACGGTCTTGTCCAGGGCACATCTGTCTTAATTTGCGGAAAAGGAAGGGGAGTACCGCTATGACCGCAAAAAAGAAGTTCAATTTCAAAGCGCCGTTGGAGGGGTTCGCGTAGTCGATCGTCCAGCCGATGATGTATCTCTCGGTTGCCGGCATCCTGCTCATTGTGGGCATCATTCTGACCAACAAGAACATTTGCGCTTTGGTCCCTGTACTGGG
>URFU01000031.1 GCA_900547125.1 uncultured Collinsella sp. | reverse complement strand
AGAGAGGCTGACTCAATGTTTTGAAAATGTCTGCGAGGGTGCAGCTGGTGCATCAGGCTGCCGTGATGCGAGGGTGCGTTGGGCTTATGCCCGCGCGGCCGAAGCAGAACGGCAAGATGATGTGCCAGATGCAGCCGCAGCGTCGACCGGTCCGCCGTTCGGTAGAACGGCGGAACCATCGTCGGCAAAATTCCAGCCGGCAAGGCGGTCCTTGGCGGTATCGATGTCCAGATAGTTCTCCTCGCCGTCCATGAGTCGCGTAAAGGCGGTAAAGAGATAGTGGGCATCGGTGGGGCCAGGCGAGGCCTCGGGGTGGTACTGGACTGAGAAGCACGGGGCGTCGAGCAGCTGGATGCCCTCGGCGGTGCCGTCGTTGAGGTTCACATGCGTCAGGCGAATGCGACCAAAGCGCTCGTTCATCACGACCGGCGCGATGCCGCGGCGCACCCAGACGCGCAGATCTCCATCGGCCGCATGCTCGGTCTCGCCGCCGGAAAGCTCGGGGACAAGCTTGCCCAAGCTGGGGAACAGCAGACCAAAGCCATGGTTTTGCGCGGTAATCTCCACGCGACGGCTTACCAGGTTCATGACCGGCTGGTTGCCACCGCGGTGACCGAACTTAAGCTTTTCCATCTGAGCGCCGCAGGCCAGGCTGATCATCTGGTGACCAAGACAAATACCAAAGACCGGCACCTTGCCGATCAGCTGCTGCACCTGCTCGTAGGTCTCCACCACGGCGTCGGGGTCGCCGGGACCATTGGACAAAAAGACACCGTCGGGATTCATGTCGAGCACCTCACTCGCGGGCGTATCCCACGGCACGACGGTAAGGTCGCAGCCGGCGCGGACCAGACCCTCCAGAATGCCGCGCTTCACACCGCAGTCGTAGGCGACCACTTTGTGACGGGCAGGAGCGGCAGCCGTAAGCGCAAAGTCATGCGTGGCAGGCAGGTCGGCGGCCACAAACTCGTGAGGTACGGGGCAACTTACGGTCTTGACCAGGTTCTCGCCTACCAGCGTGGGCGCAGCGGCCAGACGCTCGGCAAGCTCGTCGACGTCGAAGATCTCGGTCGAAATAATGCCCATCTTGGAACCATTGTCGCGCAGGTGGCGCACCAGGGCGCGAGTGTCGACACCCTCGATAGCGACGATGCCGTGAGCGCGCAGGTACTCCGGCACGCTGACGGCCGAGCGCCAGTTAGAAGGCGTGGCGCACATGTCGCGAACGATCATGCCGCGCATGGCCGGAGCGCTCGCAGGGCGCACAGCGTCGCCGGGGAAGGCCGACTGGACGTCGGTCTCGTCGATACCGTAGTTGCCGATCTGCGGATAGGTCATGGTTACGATTTGGCCGGCATAACTCGGGTCGGTCATGACCTCAAAGTAGCCCTCGAGCGAGGTGTTGAAGCAGACTTCGCCGGTCGCGGTGCCCTCAGCGCCGCATGCACGTCCATAAAAAATGGTCCCATCCTCAAGATACAGGATGCAGGGACCGCAGGTGCCCTTGCTGGTTTTGGCCAGCATACGCTGGCAAAGCTCGCTAGGCGCGAAGGTGCGGGCGGCAGCGCCCGCGGTATGGTTGTTCGCCATAATTCTCCTTCCCGGTCTCACAGGACCGGCTTAAAGGTGTGTAGTTAGGCCTCGCGGTATTCTAACCGCAAGCATCGCCCATGGCATTAATTACATAGAATTGTTTACAAAATGATAATTATGACTTCCTGTGCATAATGATTTTTTAATCCCCGTCCCAAAAAAATCATCCCGCGTGGGCTTGCGGCTCACGCGGGATGACATCGTTCTATGTGGCTGCGGACTACTTTTGCTTGTCCTGCTCCAGCAGCTCGGACGGCGTGCGATCGGGCTTTCCGCCGCGGAAGATCTCTCGACCGTGCAGACGATGCTCAAGATCGCGCTCGGCCTGCTCCTCCGTGATCTTGGTCTGGCTCACCACCGGGTCCTCGATAAGCGACGAAACCGAGTTGACCTGTTTTTGAATGCGCTCGGCAATGGTGTCGTCCATGCTTACGATGCGCATCTTCCAGTCGATACTCGTGGCGTTGGATGAGCTCTTGGTCCACACGAACGTCAAAATGGCGCTCTGGTGGCCGCGCGCGGGGAACATGCCAAAGAAGGAATCGTGCTGAATGTTGCTATCCTCGTCGATATAGGCGTGAACGTTATACACCACGCGGTCGATCTTATCGTTGAGCAACGCGTTGGTCGCAAGCGCCGCGGCCTGGATCTGCCCGTTGGACAGCAGCTCGAGCTCGTTGGCAGACGATGTGTCCAACACCGTCACCTCGACCGTGCCCGTGCGTTCATCGGCTTCATCGACGGTAAAATCGAGCGGGAACTGCGTAAAGCCGTTACCCCACTCAAGGCCACCCTTGAGCGCGGTCGAAACGGTATCGACCGAAACGCTCTCGGACAGGTTGGCGGTGTTCAGACGACGCATCACGCCGTAGCCAATCTGCATGCCCACGATCAGCACCAAAATACCGATGACCACGGCCATCGCGGTCTTCGTAATGGTATGGCTCACCTGCGAGCCCGAAGGATCGTCCTCGGACAGCGGGTCGATATGTTTTGCCTGGCTCGCGCGGTCCTCGCTGCGCAGCTGCGCTAGCGCCGCTTTATCACCGCGCTTGGCCGCAGCCTCCTTCTCACGCATGCGCTCGGTACGCTTTTTGGCGAGCGTGGGATCCAAGACACCGGATGCATCGATTTCGGAGAATAACTCCGTCACTTCTTCCGGAGTCAAAGGGTTCTTGTCAGCCATAAACTTCCTGTCATATCAATCAGTCGAGCTCGTGCGCACGCGCACCTTCGAACTGCATTCGATAGTAACGGGCATAGGTGCCGCCACGGGCGAGAAGCTCCTCGTGCGTGCCACGTTCCACAACGCGACCATGCTCAACGGTCGCAATCTCATCGGCGTGCTTAATGGTCGAGAGACGATGGGCGATGATGATCGTGGTGCGGCCGCGTGCCAGCTCTTCGAGCGACTCCTGCACCGCCTCCTCGCTCTCGTTATCCAAAGCACTCGTCGCCTCATCCAAAATAAGGATCTTGGGATTCTTGAGAAAAACGCGCGCGATGGCGACGCGCTGCTTTTGACCACCCGAAAGACGGCTGCCGCGCTCGCCCACCACGGTGTCGTAGCCTTGCGGAAGCGATTCGATAAAGGTATCGATATTGGCGCGGCGGGCCGCTTCGGCGATCTCTTCTGCCGTGGCGCCCGGCTTGCCGTAGGCGATGTTCTCGCCGATTGTTCCGTCAAACAGGTAGACATCCTGCTGCACCAGGCCGATGGCGCGGCGCAAGCTCTGCTGCGTCACATCGCGCACGTCCTGGCCGTCGATGCTAATGGAGCCGGCGGCAACGTCGTAAAAGCGCGGCAACAGCGAACAAGTCGTCGATTTGCCGCCGCCCGAGGGACCAACCAAAGCGATGGTCTGACCGGGCTTGATGGACAGGTCCATGTGGTCGATAACAGGGCGTCCGTCGGCGCCGCGCTCGCCCAATTCAACATCCTCGTAGCTAAAGCACACGTCGCGGTACTCCACAGCACCAGCCGTCACCTGCAGATCCGCAGCACCCGGCTTATCCTGAATATCGGGGACAGTCGAGAGTACCTCGTCCATACGCTTAAAGCCGGCGATAGCCTTCTGATACGTCTCGGCCGAATTGACGAGTGTCTCGAGCGGCGTGCAGAACAGCGAAATGTAGAGCGCGAAGGTTGCCATATCGACCGCCTGCAGCTGACCCTGGGCAACGAGCCAACCGCCGAGGAGCACCACGATCACATAGAGCACGCCCGAGAGCAGGCCATACGTCGCGGTGTAGACGCCCATGGCATGATACATGTTCTCCTTGGACGAAAGGTAGCGATTGTTCGAGGCGCGAAACTTAGAGCGCTCGGTCTGCTCGTTGGCAAAGCTCTTGACCACACGCATGCCCGCCAGCGAATCCTGCAGTTGCGCGTTGATGCCGCTAATCTTTTTGCGGTTGTCGCTAAAGACCTCGCGCATGCGCATGTTCTGCCAAAACATAATGACCGAGAACACCGCCGTCACCACTGCCATGGCAAGCGCGAGCATCGGCGCAATGGCAAACAGAATCACAAACGAGCCGATAATCTCGATGCCGCAAATAATGATCCATTCGGGCACATGGTGCGCCGCCTCGCAGATATCGAACAGGTCATTGACCACGCGGCTCATCATGTCGCCCGAGCTGTTGCGATCAAAGTACGCAAAGCTAAACCGTTCGTACTGATCGAACAGGTCCTCGCGCATTTTGGACTCCATGCGCGCGCCCATCACATGACCCCAATAGCTCACAAAATAGCGGCAGGCGCAGCGGATGACATACATCAGCACCAGTCCCACCGCGATCATACCGAGCGCCTGCATAATAGCAGCCTGACCCTGAGTAAAGAGCCCGCCGGTCAGATTGCGCAGGATAATGGGGAACGCCAGGTCAATGGCGGCAAGCACCAGGGCGCAAACAGTATCGGCAACAAAAAGCCCCATCTGGGGCTTGTAATAAGACAGAAAACGCTTCAGCATGTGGTCCTCTAGAAATAGGAAGAACGGAAAAATCGGTTGACCAAGCGAACCGAAAGAAAAACCCACGACAGATATAACGCCGATGTTCTGGCAGCGTCAGCGAAAACGTCCCTAAGCGAGCAAGGTGCCTTGAAAGAGGAGCGACGCGTACTTCGGTACGCGAGCGACGATTGAAAGGCAGATTGCCGCTTAGGGGCGTTTGCAGCGTCGACTCGTTACGCGGTTTGGTAAAACCGCGTAACCTAGAGCTCCGCTCCACCCAAACGATGAGCAATGCTGTCGCAAGCCAAGGCACCCACAACGGTCTTGGCGTCTTCGATCTTGCCGTCGAGTACGGCGTCGATCAGCTCATGCAGTGGCACCAGGTCGACGTTGACAAACTCGTCATCGTCGGGGTCGGGCACATCAAACTCGAGCTTGGTGGCCAGGTAGATGTGAATGATCTCGTCGCAAAAACCGCAGGTCGTGACAATCGACGTCAAAAAGCGAATGCGACCAGCCCTAAAGCCCGTCTCCTCATGCAACTCGCGCTTGGCGCAATCGAGCGGGTCCTCGCCCGGATCGAGCTTGCCGGCGGGAATCTCGACCGTCACGCGGTCGATGGCGGTGCGATACTGACGTACCAGCACGATCTTGCCACTCTCGGTCAGTGCCACAACGGCCGCCGCACCCGGATGGCGAACGATATCGCGGGCGCTGCGGTGACCGTTGGGCAGCTCAACCTCAAGACGGTGGACGTCGAGGATCTTGCCCTTCCAGGCGCACTCCTCCGAAAGAATCTTCTCGTGCAGCAGGGCGTCATGCGGGTCGTCGTCGCCCAGCACCAGCGCCGGCTCGTCAGCGACCTCGCCACCAGGCTCGCCCTCGGCGTGTCCATACATGCGGCCGTCTTCCTCGACGATCTGCGCGTCCACGAGCTCTTCGTTCTTCTCGTCCATCCGTCTCATTCCTCTCGGATTTTAGGCATCCCAGGCGTCACGGCCGCGCAGCGCACGCAGGCCAATGTCGTGGCGCAGGGTCTTGCCCTCAAAATCAATCTTCTCGCAGGCCTCGTAGGCAAGGTCGCGAGCGTTCTCGAACGTATCGCCCAGTGCAGTCACGGCAAGCACACGGCCGCCGTTGGTCACAAGCTGGCCATCCACCACGGCGGTGCCGGCGTGGTACACCGTCACGTTCTCCATGGCCTCGGCATCCTCGATACCGGTAATGACCTTGCCCTTCTCGTAGCTGCCGGGGTAGCCCGCGCTCGTCAGGACAACGGCCACGGCCCACTCGTCGCGCCAGTCGAGCTCAATCTGATCGAGCTCGCAGTTGGCGCAAGCCAGCATGACCTCGACCAGGTCGTTCTTAAGGCGCGGGAGCACGACCTGAGTCTCGGGATCACCAAAGCGGGCGTTGAACTCCAGCACCTTGGGGCCGGCGGGGGTGAGCATAAAGCCGCCATACAGGCAGCCGCGGTAGTCGATGCCCTCGGCAGCAAGCTCGGCCACGGTCTGCCCCATGACCTTCACCATGGTGGCGTGCTCCTCGTCGGTCACGATGGGCACCGGGCTGTAGACGCCCATGCCGCCCGTGTTGGGGCCCTTGTCGCCCTCGAGCGCACGCTTGTGATCCTGCGAGGTGGCCATGGGACGCACGGTCTTGCCGTCGGTAAAGGCCAGCAGCGAGCACTCGGGGCCGGTCAGCATCTCCTCGATGACCACCGTGTTGCCGGCATCGCCAAAGGTGCCGCCAAAACACTCACGCACAGCCTCCTCGGCCTGCGAAAGCTCGGTTGCCACGATAACGCCCTTGCCCGCGGCAAGGCCGTCGGCCTTGACGACCAGCGGAGCGCCCTGCTCGCGCACATAGGCAAGAGCCGAAGCCTCGTCGGTAAATGAGCCATAGGCTGCCGTCGGGATACCGGCGCGCTCCATGAGCTGCTTGGAGAACAGCTTAGAGCCCTCCATCTGGGCGCCCTCGGCACCCGGGCCAAAGCACGGGATGCCCGCCGCGCGGACGGCGTCTGCAACGCCCGCCACGAGCGGAGCCTCGGGGCCAATCACCACGAGTCCGCATCCATGGCTCTGGGCAAACGCCGCCACGGCCGCAGGATCGCAATCGTCGAGAACCACATTCTCGCCGCAGCTCGCGGTGCCGCCGTTACCCGGCGCGATGTAGAGCTTGCCGGCGCGCGGTGATGCTGCGAGCTTGGCTGCCAGAGCATGCTCGCGGCCGCCGCTGCCCAACAACAGGATGTCGATGGTTTGAGTGTCCGCCTTCAAGGGTGCCTCCTCTATGGATTACCGGCCCGCTCCGCGCGGGCCCATTACAAGCAAATATACCCCTCGGCCGCCCATCTGGGCTGCAAAGGGGTATATCGCAATAACCAAATAGTCCCGATTACTTCCAGAATCGGTTGATGATCTGCTCGCGACCGGCGCCGACGCCGATGAACGTCACGCGGGTGTGTGCCAGATCCTCGATAAATGCCACGTAGTCCTGAGCCTCCTGCGGCAGCTCATCAAAGCTGCGGCAGCCGGTGATGTCGCACTTCCAGCCAGGGAGCTCCTCGTAGATGGGCTTGGCATGCTCAAAGCGCACCTGGTGCTCGGGTACGCTCGTGTAACGTTCGCCGTCGACGTCATAGGCAACGCACACCTTAATGGTGTCGAAGGCCGAAAGCACGTCGAGCTTGGTCACGGCGATGTCGGTGAGGCCGTTGACGCGTGAGGCATAGTTGGCGATAGGGCCGTCAAACCAGCCGCAGCGACGACGGCGGCCGGTGGTCACGCCGTACTCGTAGCCCTCCTCGGTCAGCGTGTGGCCGGCCTCGGACTCATAGGAAAGCTCGGTGGGCATGGGGCCCGAACCGACGCGGGTGATGTAGGCCTTCATGACGCCCAGCACGCGGTCGACGTTCTTCATGCCGACGCCGGAACCGGTAATGGCGCCGCCGGCGGTGCAGTTGGAAGACGTCACGTACGGATAGGTGCCGTGGTCGATGTCGAGCAGCGTCGCCTGGGCGCCCTCAAACAGCAAATCCTTGCCCTCGTCGATCATGTTGTTGAGTAGCAGGCTCGTCTCGGTGATGTAGGGGCGCAGGCGCTCGGCCATGGGCAGGTACTCGTCGCAAATCTGGTCCACGGTGTAGGTGGGCAGGTTGTAGATGAGCTCCAGCTCGGGATTCACGCGGGCAAGAGCGGTCTCCAGCTTGTCGCGGAACAGCGCCTCTTCCAGCATGTCCTGCATGCGCAGGCCGATGCGGGCCATCTTGTCCTGGTAGCACGGACCGATGCCGCGCTTGGTGGTACCAATGTTCTTCTTGCCGAGCTTCTGCTCAAAAGCACCATCCAGATCGATGTGGTACGGCATGATGATGTGCGCGTTGCCACTGATCCTGAGGTTCTTGGTGGTGATGCCGTCGGCCTCGAACATGTCGATCTCCTCAAGGACGACCTTGGGGTTGACGACGCAGCCGTTACCGATCACCGACATATGGTCGGAATACATGATGCCGGAGGGCACCTGGTGCAGGCCGTACTTCTTGCCGTTGACGACGATGGTGTGGCCGGCGTTGTTGCCGCCCGAATAGCGCACGACGGCATCAAAGTCGCCGGCGACCAGGTCGCAGATCTTACCCTTGCCCTCATCGCCCCACTGGGCACCGACCAAAACGGTTGACGGCATGTTTACTCCTCACATTCATGGACTGTCCGCACACCGCAAGTGCGCAGAAGCACAAAACATTCCCAGTATACCCGTGCAACGGGCGCCTGTCCTACTCCTCGGTATGCGCCCCATCAAGCTCATAGAACTTGGTGGATGCCGGCAGGAACATCAGGTCGACGTCGCCAATCGGGCCCGAACGGTTCTTGGCCACGACGATACGCGTAACGCCCTCGTCGGGTCGGTCGTCGCGCGAGGCCTCGGCCTCGTCGGCGGATCGGTCCAAGAACATGACGATATCGGCATCCTGCTCGATGGAGCCCGATTCACGCAGGTCGGACAGCTGCGGGCGCTTGCCGGTACGGGACTCGACCTGACGCGACAGCTGCGACAGCGCGATCAGCGGAATCTTGAGCTCCTTGGCCATAATCTTCAGGCCACGCGACATCTCGGAGACCTCGACGGTGCGGCTCTCGGAACGACGTCCCGGCGGGGGGCTCACCAGCTGCAAGTAGTCCAGGATGATGATGGCCTTCTCCTTGTTATGGAGCATGCGGCGGCTCTTGGCGCGAATTTCGGTCACTGTGGTGCCGGGCGTATCGTCAATCAGAATATCGAGCTTGGACAAGGTCTGCGTGGCCTCGTTGATATTGGCCCACTGCTCGGGGCTAATGCGGCCCATGCGGAAGTCACTGATCGAAATCATGGCGTAGGCGCAAATCAGACGCTGGGCAATTTCCTTGCCCGACATCTCCAGCGAGAAGAAGCCGACGGTATAGCCAGCGGCGGCGGCATTGAGTGCCAAGTTCAGGGCGAACGACGTCTTACCAACGGCGGGGCGGGCGCCGATAATGATGAGCTGGCCCTCGCGGAAGCCCATGAGCATACGGTCGAGCGACGGAAAGCCCGTGGGCACGCCTGCAGCCTGACCGCCGGCCTTGCACACTTCCTCGGCCTCGTTATAGGCCTCGACCATAAACTCGGTCAGCGTCTTGTAGCTCGACTTAACCTCACGCGCCGTGACCTTGAGCAGCTTGCTCTCGGCCAGCTCCACGACCTCTTTGGTGTCGGTGGGGGCGTTGTAGGCCAGCGCGTTGATCTCGTTGGTGGCGCCAATCAGCTCACGCAGCATCGAGTCGCGGCGAACGATGGCGGCATGGTGCTGCCAGTTGACGAGCGACAGAGTCTGTCCCATCAGCTCCAAAATGTACGCCTCGCCGCCCACGGCATCGAGCTTGTTGATGCTTCGCAGGTAATCGATCAGCGAGATAGAGTCAATGGGGATGCGACTGTTATACATATCGACCATCGCGGTATAGATGGTCTTATGAATGGGCCGGTAGAAGTCATCGGGCTGCAGCTCGACTTGGGCCTCTTCGACCACATCGGGCGAGAGCAGCATAGCGGCCAGCACGTTGGCCTCTGCATCTTGGTTTTGGGGGAGACCCAACTTGGAGCCACGGTCCTCGACCGTCAGCCCCGTCTCCCTATCGTCATATGCCATGAGCATCCTCATTCATATCGCTTGCGAGCATCCATAGTATCAGCCACGGCTATAAATCGAGCCGCGCCTTGGCAATCATCACCGAACCAAACGGATGAACGGTCCTGTACACGGGACCGCATCTCAATGACCGCTATGAACTCACCCGGCGCAAAAAATAAAAGGGCGCCCTGGTCTCCCAGAGCGCCCTTCTTAGAACAAGATTGTTGCGTTGCAGCAAATGCTACTCGGCAGCAGCCTCGGTCTCGACCTCGGCGGTCTCGGTCTCGGCGACCTCAGCGGTCTCCTCAACCTCAGCCTCGGCAGCGAGCTCCTCGGCGGTAACGCCGACGAGAACGACAACCTCGGCCTTGATCTCGCGGTACAGCGAGATAGCGACGGTGTGGGCACCGGCAACCTTGATGGGCTTACCGAGCTCGACGCGCTTGCGGTCGATGTCCATACCGAGCTGATCCTTGATGGCGTCAGCGATCATAGCGGCGGTAACGGAGCCAAAGAGGATGCCCTCGTCGCCAACCTTGACGTCAACGGTGACCTGCTTGCCCTCGAAGGCAGCCTTGGTCTCGTTGGCGGTAGCCAGACGGACAGCCTCGCGCTTGGCGATGTTGTTGCGACGCTCGTCGAGCTGCTTGAGGTTGCCCTTGGTGGCGGCAACAGCGAGCTTCTTGGGGAACAGGAAGTTCTCAGCGTAACCCTGAGCGACCTCTACGACGTCACCCTCGCCGCCCTTGCCCTTGATCTCATCGAGAAGAATAACCTTCATGATGCGTCTCCCTTCTTAGCCGCGGTCGCGGTTGCCACGAGAGGAAACCACGGGGACGGTGTACGGCAGGAGAGCCATCTCGCGGGCGCGCTTGATGGCGTTGGCGATGTCATGCTGGTGCTGCGTGCAAGCGCCAGTGACGCGACGGGGCTTGATCTTGCCACGGTCGGTCATGTACTTACGGAGAAGCTGAGTGTCCTTGTAGTCGATGAACTCAGTGTTCTCCTTGCAGAACTGGCAGTACTTACGACGCGGCTGACGTGCAGAATAATCATTAGCCATGTCAAAATACCTTTCGTTTGGCAACTTCGGCGAGCCGAAGCCGCCTCTCACTCAAAAATAGGTGAACAACCCTTAGAACGGGATGTCCTCATCGTAGACGTCGACCGCGGGCGGCGTAGCCACCGGTGCGGCAGGACGTGCTGCGGGCGCGGGAGCTGCGGGGGCGTAACCGCCCTGATCGTAGCCACCCTGGCCACCACGGGAGCTCATAAACTCGATCTCATCGACGATGACCTCAAGCTTGCTCCTGCGCTGACCGTCGCGCTCCCAAGAGCTGTAGCGCAGTTTGCCCTCGATCGCGACCTTGTTTCCCTTTGCCAGGAAACGGCTCACGGCCTCGGCGCGGGTGCCGAACATAGTGCAGTCGACAAAGTTGGGATAGTCCTCCCACTCGCCAGTCTGCGCATTGCGGCGACGATCGTTCACGGCGACGCCAAAGGACAGAACCTGGGTTCCGCCGGCGGTGGCGCGCAGCTCGGGATCGCGGGTGAGGTTACCGGTGATGTTCACTCGATTGATGCTCATAACTCACTACTTCCTCTTGGGGCACAAGCCCAGTCCAAAACGACAGTCTTACTCCTGGTCGTCGCGACGGACGATCATGTGGCGGACCACAGCGTCGGTGATGCGCAGGACGCGATCAAGCTCGGCGATCTGGGTAGGATCTGCGTGGAAGTTGATGAGGGTGTAGTCACCATCGGTGAGGTCGTTGATCTCGTAGGCGAGCTTGCGCTTGCCCCACTCGTCAACGGAGTCGACCTTGCCAGCGCCCTCAGCGATCGTGGTATCGATACGCTTCATAACAGCGAGACGAGTCTCGGGGTCGAGCGACGGGTCAACAAAGAACAGCAGTTCATAAGCCTTCATATTGTCACCTCCTCTGGGCAAATGTGGCTTCAGGTCGTGAAGGTGCGCCTGAAGCAGGAAAAGACTTGGTAATAATATCTTTCAACCTCCCAGGCTGCAAGAATATGCAGCTACAACCTCATGACCTCCACATATGCCCATGCTTACACGGCTCTTCATGCGTATTCCAACCAAATGCTGACCAAGAGCTTGACGAATTCGATAGCAAGATACGCTGCGGCGAGGACAACCTGAGTCAAACCGCAGGTCGCCGATTGCAGGGTTGTGGTCACGAAATGCATACCACCGGTTCGATCGATTGCCTCAAAATTTTTAAATTTGCTGCCACGTCATTCATGAATACCTATTTTGAACAGATCATCGAGCGGGATCTGGCTGGTCAGGATGCTTTTTTAATACTCATCTGGCACATGCCGGATACGGGTGCGGAGCGAGCGCTTTAAAAAATGCCAAGTTTTCTGTTTGCACTTTTCGATTCCTCGTGTATACTGACTTTCGCATTTAACGGAGAGTTGTCCGAGTGGCCGAAGGAGCACGATTGGAAATCGTGTAGGCGTCAAAAGCGTCTCCAGGGTTCAAATCCCTGACTCTCCGCCAGTTAATTCCAAAGCAGGCCTTAGTGCCTGCTTTGTTTTTACCCCACGCGGAGGGGTGGCAGAGTGGTTGAATGCGGCGGTCTCGAAAACCGTTTGGCCTGTATAAGGTCACGAGGGTTCGAATCCCTCCTCCTCCGCCATTTTGGTTGAGAAAGCTCCCAGGAATGGGAGCTTTTTTGTTCTGAGTCCCTAACAAGCAAATACGGCGAAGAAGGAGGGGTTCGAACCCGCCAGGGCGCAAAGCGTAAAGAAAACGCACCAGTGGCGCGTTTTTAGCGCAGCGCGGTCGGCGTAAGCCGACCGGATAAATTTTGAGCGCCGCTCAAAATTTAGACATCCCTCCTCTTCAGCCACGCCCTCATCGCGTTCAGCATCAACCCAGATCCCCAAACATGTACATCACCCTCCAAAAACGATATTTTTCGACATCTTTGGAGGCTGATGTACATGTTTGGAACCTATGACCGTACCCAGTCCCGACCGTTTGCCGAGCAATAGGGTCGCAATCGTCGCCGAACATGTACTATGTACGGGCATTGTCCAATCCCGTAACCCAAAGGACCCCATCTTGCCCGTCGTCGCCGCTATAACCGTTACCTCACATGCCTCGGATGCCATGGTCGCCATCCCATTTTGGCTCGAGATGTTCGCCGTTGTCGCCGCATCGATCTCGGGTGTGTTGGTTGCGCGCGAACACAAGCTCGACCTGGTGGGCGCGGTCGCACTCGCGGTAGTCTGCGGTCTGGGCGGCGGTCTTTTGCGCGACATGACACTCCAGGTCGGCAACGTCTACATCCTCAACCCGCCAATGGCGCTGCCGCTCTCCATCGCCACGGCGGCCATCATTTACATCTTCCCGGCAATCGTCGATAAGCCCGACAAACTCATCCCCCTCCTCGATATCATCTCGGTCGGCATCTATGCGGCAACCGGCGCGGACAAGGCACTGGTCTACGGATTTGCACCCGCCGTATGCGTCATGATGGGCTTTTTTACCGCGGTGGGCGGCGGCATGCTGCGCGACGGTTTTATGGGCGTGGTTCCAGGCATTTTCCAACGTACTAACTTTTATGCCATCGCCGCCATCGCCGGATCGGCAAGCTATGTGTGTCTCGTTATGAGCGGCATCGTGAGCAATGTCGCCGCGCTGGTCGTATGCGTTGTCGTGACCATGGGTCTGCGATGGCTCTCACTGCGTTTTGATATCAAAAGCCCCACCGAAGAAGACATCGCGCGCTTTTTGCACCGTAAAAAGTAGACAGCACGGCACGACCCTTCGAAATGCAACCGAGAGATTCTTTTAGAGCGCTCGCACGTTGGGTACCCTGTTAGATATATGCCGAGTATCTAACGAAGGATTCACTATGCCCTGCAACCTAGAACCGTCGACCAAGCGCCGCAAAGCGCAGGCTCGCATCGCCCTCTTATTCGCACTGATTGCGCTTGCGCTGACCGTACTTCCCACGGCGTCGTTCGCCGGCACAGACACCGCGGGTAACGTACTCGCAACCGAAGCTGACTCAAATCCGTCTGGCGCCGAGGGCGACCTGTACTGGGCTGGCCAAAGCCTTAACCTGGACGATGCCTCCATCGACCGCGATATTATCGCGGCAGGCGACAGCCTATCGATTCGCGACTGCGCCGTAGGCGGCGCCGTTCGCCTGGCGGCACGCACCATCGATATCTCCAAAACCGCAATTGATGGCAGTGTAACGGTAGCCGGTCAGCATGTCGTGCTCAACACCGGTAGCACCGCCAACTGTTTTTACGCGATGGGCGATACTGTTGCCCTGCGAGGCTCCACCAAGTCGGCAGCGCTCGCGGGCAGTACGGTAACCATCGACGGCACCGTCGATGGCGATGTCGAGATCTGGGCTGACAAACTCATCCTGGGCAAAAACGCCCGCGTCACCGGCACGGTGAACGCCCACATCTCCGAGGATCCCGAGCGGGCCGAGGGCGCTCAGGTCGGAGCCCTCAAGATCGACCGCACCGAGAACGAGGACACCTCAACGATTAACGACACCATCGGCGGCATCGTCGCCGCGGCGCTTTCTACCTGCTTTGTCGCGATCCTCCTCGAGCTCGTCTTTCCGCGCGCGACCGCCAGCGCCGCCGGCATGCTTCGTCAACGACCCACCCCTCTGTGGGTGAGCGGTCTTTTGGGCACGGTGGTCGCCGTTCCCGCCGTCCTGTTGCTCATCATCTCGATTGCAGGTCTGTCGCTCGCCGGAGCCCTCATGTGCGCCGTGATCGGCATCGCTCTGGTCTCGGCGGCATTTACGGGCACCGCGATCGCACGCATGATCGGACACAGCCAGAACCGCTACGCCATGGCCGCCGTGGGCGGTATCGCGGCGGGCGCACTCACGGCACTTCCCCTTATGGGCAACTTTGTCAGCGGAGTGGCCTTCGTCTTTACGCTCGGCTACGTCATCCAGATCATCTGGCGCAATGCCCGCCTCAAGCCGCAGCAGGCCGCCAACACCCCGGGCCTTCCCTCCGCCTAACCGCCAACCACCGCAAAGGGGCCAGGTACCTTTGTGGTGGTGCAGACCAGCTCAATCCCTGTACACTAAAAAGGGCGCCGACCGCAATGGTCGGCGCCCTTTCTTGTTAGTCGCTATAAAGCTCAGCGCTTATTTGTTGACCTGACCGGCGCGGACGGCGGCCTTCTTGCGGTCGGTGGCATTGAGCAGACGCTTACGCAGGCGGATGTTCTTGGGAGTGATCTCCACCAGCTCATCGTCGGCGATGTATTCCAGCGCCTCCTCCAGCGAGAAGGTGCGGGGCGGCACCAGCTGGACGGAGATATCGGAGGTCGAGGAGCGCTGGTTGCCCAGGTTCTTGGTACGGGCGATGTTGACGACCATGTCGCCGGCCTTGCTGCGCTCGCCCACGATCATGCCCTCGTAGCACTCGGTGCCCGGCTCAACGAACAGCTGGCCGCGCTCCTGCAGCGTGCCCAGAGCATAGGCAACGGCCTTCTCGGTGGTCATGGAGATCATGGCGCCGTTCTGACGGTTGCCGATCTCGCCGGCATAGGGGCCGTACTCCAGGAAGGTGTGGTAGAACACGCCCTCGCCGTGGGTGACGTTCATGATGCGGTTCTTAAGACCCATGATGCCGCGGGTCGGGATCTTAAACTCGAGGTGCGTCACGATGCCCGAGGTATCCATGCTCGTCATGATGCCGCCGGAGGTGCCGAAGACCTCAACGACCTTGCCCGAGTACTCATCCGGGCACTCGACGACGGCCTGCTCGACGGGCTCCATCTTGTTGCCGTTCTCGTCCTTCTTAAACAGAACGCGGGGACGGCCGACCTGGAACTCAAAGCCCTCGCGACGCATGGACTCCATCAGAACGGACAGGTGCAGGATACCGCGACCCGAGACCTCGACGCCGCTCTTGTCCTCGAGCTCCTCGATCTTCATAGTCACGTTGTTCTCGGCCTCGTTGAACAGGCGCTCCTTGAGCTGACGGGCGCCTACGATGTCGCCGTCGCGACCGACGAGCGGGGAGGTCGAGGCCTCAAAGACGATGGACAGGGTCGGCGGGTCGATCTCGATGGGCTCGAGCTCGACGGGGTTCTCGGGATCGGTGTAGACATCGCCGATGTCGGTGCGGTCGATACCCACGACGGCGGCGATGTCACCGGCGCCGACTTCCTGGCACTCGGTGCGGCCCAGGTAGTCGAAGGTAAAGAGCTGCTTGACGGTAGCGGTGGCGCTGGAGCCGTCGTTCTTGACGACCAGGATCTGATCGCCCTGGTGGATGGTACCGGAGTACACGCGACCGATGCCGATACGGCCGACGAAGTTGGAGTGGTCGATGGTCACGCACTGCATGGCCAGCGGGGCGTTCTCGTCAACCTCGGGCGCGGGCATGTCGTCGATGATCATATCGAGCAGCGGATACATGTCCATGTTGCCGTCGTTGGGGTCAAGGCGGGCGAAGCCATTCATGGCGCTGGCGTAGACCACGTGCTCCATGGCGAACTCAAGCTGGTCATCGGTGGCGCCCAGGTCGGCCATAAGGTCCAGGCAGTCGTTGTAGGCCTTCTCGGGATTAGCACCCGGACGGTCGATCTTGTTGATGACGATCATAATCTTGAGGCCGGTGTCGATGGCGTGACGCAGCACGAAGCGGGTCTGGGGCATGGGGCCCTCAAAAGCATCGACCAGCAGCAGGGCGCCGTCGGCCATACGCAGCACGCGCTCGACCTCGCCGCCAAAGTCGGCGTGGCCCGGGGTGTCGATGACGTTGATCTTAACGTCCTTGTACTCGATAGAGATGTTCTTGGCGAGAATCGTAATGCCGCGCTCGCGCTCCTGGTCGTTAGAATCCAAGACGCGGTCCTCGACCTGCTGGTTGGCACGGAAGGCGTCCGTGGCACGCAGGAGCTTGTCGACCATCGTCGTCTTGCCGTGGTCGACGTGAGCGATGATGGCGATGTTCCTCAGATTGTCTACGCGCATGTAGTTCCCCTATCTTCTATCTATATACAACCGGCACGCGTATGCGACCCACCCAGCAACACAACGCTCGGCGGGAATATTGAGCCTTTTACCGAAAACTCGTTTATTTTAGCGATTTTAGATGAGAGGGGTTTCCTCACCTGCAGGTTCAGGGTCGCTCCACATAAAACCATCGCCGGCGCCCATACCCTCGTACAGTACGTATGCCGAAAAGCCGCTCTCGAGCGTCGTCTCAAAGAAACTCACGAGCAAGGCGTCATGGTAGCCGCCATCGATCTCGACACATCCGGTGTAGCCGATGGCGTAACGGGCGATGCGGCCCAGGCCCTCGTCCTTAAGACCCATCTTGTGCTCGGAGATAAAGTTGGTGGCAGCCTCGAGGCATGCCTCCTCGCCGTCCTCGTCGAGTGCCGCCAGATAGCGGTTGGACGCGGCGTCCTCGATCGCAACGACAACGCCCGGATTCTCACCGGCGGCAAGATCGTCTAAAAATGCCCCGATGAGGTCGCACACCATGGCGTCGAGCTCGTCGGAGACGTTTCCGGCGTCCTGCATATCCTGTGCCATTTTTAGACCTTTCCATCGAGTCCGACGTCGCTACATCTCTTGTGCCTCGGCAGCGATCTTGGCGGCGGCGTCGCGGGCGCGCATCATATCGGCGGCGCGCTTATCGAGTACCTTGATCTGGTTAGTCAGCAGCACGGCATCGACCACGCCCCAGATGACCAAGCCCGTCGAGATCTAAAACCCAAGCGCACCAACTGTACCACGAAGGCGCGATGAGATTGCCGCGACAAGTGCGGAGACGGCAACCATCTTGATAAAGGAGGCACGGCGCTCGCGAAGTGTACGGGCCTGCGTCACATAGGCGATGCGTGCGGCCTCGGACGCCTCCGAGCGCATCTGGGCCTCGCGGGCAATAGCGGCGACCTCGGCCGAGACGCCACGCTCCATCAGTGCATACTCCGTCTCATGACTACCCGTCATTTAAAAATCATCGGGCGAGAGCGTATGGACGAACTCGTCGAACTTCTCAAATTCCTGCTCGTCATCGATTTCCTCGGCAACCGGAGAGACGGTCCCCAGGCGGTTCATGATGTCGTCCTCCACAAACATGGGAGCATTGCTGCGCACGGCGAGAGCGATGGCATCGCTCGGACGCGCATCGATCCTATGCTCGCTGCCGTCGGCCAAAACGACGACCGTCGCGTAGAACACGGGCGGCTCGGCACGGACAATCTCAATACGCTCAAGCTTTGCATCCAGGGCATCAAGCGTATCGAGCAGCAGGTCATGGGCAATCGGGCGCTCGGCTCGACCGCTGTCGATACCGCGGCTAATAGCCGCAGCCTCAAACGAACCAGTTTGGATAGAAAGCGAGTGCAGCGGTGCAGGGGAGTCCGATTTACTGCAGCGCTCGCGAAGTACGATAAGCGATGGCACGGGACCGGCGGCCATGACGATGGTCTCTATGTCGACACGAACCATGGAACACCTCCGGTACGTAGCGGTTAACACGCGGCGCCTTCGCCGCATTGAATTGCTATACTACCCAATCTTTCGCACAGCACACAAAACCAAAATGAGTTTTATAACACACAAGAAAAAAGCCCCGAGGCCATGCCCCGAGGCTCTTCACAGTTTTGATGGTGGACCTGACAAGATTCGAACTTGTGACCTCCCGGTTATCAGCCGGACGCTCTAACCAACTGAGCTACAGGTCCATCATGGTGGAGGTTAGGGGGATCGAACCCCTGACCTCAGGCTTGCAAAGCCCGCGCTCTCCCAGCTGAGCTAAACCCCCACGGAGACAGTAATAAACACCCCAGCGGCGACTCGGCTCTCGCTGGGGTGTTTATTGCGAAAGAAAGTGGTGGACCTGACAAGATTCGAACTTGTGACCTCCCGGTTATCAGCCGGACGCTCTAACCAACTGAGCTACAGGTCC